>JAUIBJ010000138.1 GCA_030428025.1 Alphaproteobacteria bacterium | reverse complement strand
TGGGAGACGATCCGCAATTACCAGAACGAAGGCGATGTGCCGAAATTCCTCGATTCGATCGACTGGGGCTGGTTCTTCTTCCTGACCAAGCCGATCTTCGCGGTGCTGCACTGGCTGAACAAGTCCATCGGCAACATGGGCTGGTCGATCATTGCTCTCACCTTCTGCATCAAGGCGCTGCTGCTGCCGCTGGCCTTCAAGTCCTACGTCTCGATGGCGAAGATGAAGGAACTGCAGCCGCAGATGGAGAAGATCAAGGAGAACGCCGGCGACGACCGCCAGAAGCTCCAGAAGGAGATGATGGAGCTTTACAAGAAGGAAAAGGTGAACCCCGCCTCGGGCTGTCTGCCCATCCTGCTTCAGATCCCGATCTTCTTCTCGCTTTACAAGGTGATCTTCGTCACGCTTGAACTGCGCCACGCGCCCTGGATCGGCTGGATCCGCGATCTCTCGGCACCCGATCCCTCGTCGCTCTACAATCTCTGGGGCGTCTTCCCGTGGGATGCGCCCGAGCCGGGCTCGATCCTGGCGCTGATCTTCATCGGCATCCTGCCGCTCTGCCTTGGCATCTCAATGTGGCTGCAACAGAAGCTGAACCCGGCGCCCACCGACCCGACGCAGCAGATGATCTTTGCCTGGATGCCCTGGGTCTTCATGTTCATGCTGGGCAGCTTTGCCAGCGGATTGGTCCTCTACTGGATCACCAACAACACGCTGACCTTCAGCCAACAGTACCTGATCATGCGCAGCCAGGGCTACAAGCCTGACGTCTTCGGCAACATCAAATCCAGCTTCAAGAAAAAGCCGAAGAAGACCGAGGGCAAGTGATGGCTCGGGTCGCCGCGCTGTGGCGTCACCCGATCAAGGGGCACGGGCGCGAGGCGCTTGATCGGGTGCGCATTGTTCAAGGCCAAACCATGCCGTGGGACAGGCGATGGGCCGTCGCGCACGAGCTGGCCCGCGCCGACGGGTCGGGCTGGGCCCCCTGCGCCGAATTCTCGCGCGGGGCCAAGGTGCCCGCGCTGATGGCCATCGCCGCCCGGACAAACGAGGAGACCGGCATAGTGACGCTTTCCCATCCCGACCGGCCCAAGCTGCGGTTCGACCCCGACACAGAAACGCAGACCTTTCTCGACTGGGTGCGCCCTCTGATGCCCGAGAACCGCGCCCAGTCCGCCCGCATCGTCCGGGTCGAGGGGCGCGGCATGACCGATACCGACTATCCCTCGATCAGTCTCGTCAACCTCGCCTCTAACGACGCGCTGGCCGAACAGATGGATCAGGACCTGTCGCCCCTGCGCTGGCGCGGCAACATCCACCTGACCGGCCTGCCGGCCTGGGCGGAATTCGACTGGGTGGGCCGGACCCTGCGCATCGGCAATGCCGAACTGGCCGTGCGCGAACCCATCGAACGCTGCATGGCCACCGCCGCCAACCCGGCCACGGGCCAGCGCGACGCCGACACGCTGGGTGCGCTCAACAGCTTCTGCGGCCATCAGGATTTCGGCATCTACGCCGAGGTCACGAAAACTGGCGAGATCGCCGTCGGCGATCCGGTCGAGCCGCTCTGATGGCGCTCCCCTTCCCCCTCGCCCCGGAGCCCGACCAGCACACAGCCGAGGCGGGCCGCAAGCTTTTTGCCGGGACGGTGGATTTCGTCAAGGGCGTTGTTGCCATGTCCGGCCTGCCCCCCGCCGACCGGGCCGAGGTCTGCTTCGCCGGGCGCTCGAACGTCGGAAAATCGACGCTGATCAACGCGCTGACGGGGCGCAAGGCGCTGGCACGGGCCTCGAACACGCCCGGCCGCACGCAGGAAATCAACTTCTTCGCCCTGGGCGAAAGTCACTATCTGGTCGATCTGCCGGGCTACGGCTATGCCAACGCCCCGTTGCCCAAGGTCGCGGCGTGGCAGGCGCTGCTGAAGCAGTATCTTTCGGGCCGCGCCACCCTGCGCCGGGCCTTCGTGCTGATCGACACGCGCCACGGGATTAAGCCCGTCGATGAAGAGATCATGGCATTGCTGGACAGCGCGGCGGTGACGTTCCAATGCGTGCTGACCAAGGCCGACAAGGTGAAACCGGCGGACCGCGCGCGCATCCTCGATCAGGTGCGCGGCCGATTGGCGGCACATCCGGCCGCCTTTCCCGAACTGATCCTGACCTCCGCCGAAAAGGGCGAGGGGCTGGCCACCTTGCGCGCCACCATCGCCGGCCTTGCCTGACCGCTCTGCCCTCTTGAAGCAGGCCGCAGAAGCGGGGATAAACCGGCCCAGCGAGGGACAGAAGATGAAAACAAGAGAGATGAACCGCGACTGGATCGCCACAGCCAGAACCCTGAGCGAGGCCCTGCCCTATCTGCAGCGCTATGACGGCGCGATCGTCGTGATCAAGCTGGGCGGGCATGCCATGGGTAGCGACGAGGCGATGGAGGTGTTCGCCCGCGATGTCGTTCTGATGCGGCAGGTGGGCGTCAACCCGGTGATCGTCCATGGCGGCGGGCCGATGATCAACCAGATGCTGGAGAAGCTGCAGATCAAATCGGACTTCGTGGGGGGCAAGAGGGTGACCGATGCCGCCACTATGGAAGTGGTCGAAATGGTGCTGTCGGGCCGCGTCAACAAGCGGATCGTGCAGGCGATCAACCGGCAGGGCGGGCGCGCGGTGGGGCTGTCGGGAAAGGACGCGAGCCTCATCATCTGCGATCCGGCCGATCCGGCGTTGGGGCTGGTGGGCGAACCCAACACGGTCGATCCGGCGATCCTGCACACGCTTTTCCGCGACGACACAATTCCGGTGATCGCACCGCTGGGCGCCGGCCGCAATGGCGAGACCTATAACATCAACGGCGACACCGCCGCCGGCGCGGTGGCTGCCGCGTTGAGGGCCGACAGGCTGTTGCTGCTGACCGATGTGGATGGGGTGAAGGACGAAAACGGCGAGGTTCTGACCGATCTCACCGCATCTCAAATCCATGACATGATCCGCGACGGCGTGATCGCGGGCGGCATGATCCCGAAGACCGAAACCGCTCTGAAGGCGCTGGAGGACGGTGTGCGTGCGGTGGTGATCATCGACGGGCGGGCGCCCAATGCCGTGCTGCTGGAGCTGTTTACCGAACATGGTGCCGGCTCGATCATCCGGCCGGATTGAGCCGCCTCATGTTCATAGACGAGATCGAACGCGCGGCCGGCGAAAGGCAGCTTGCGGTCATGGGGGTGGTGGCCGAGGACCTGCCCGAGGGCGTGGTCTCGCTGGTGCTGCTCGGGCCGGCGGAGCCGGGGTTCTGGGACGTGTTTACCGGCTCGCCGGAATACCGGGACGGCATCGCCGACCCGCTTGACCGGTGGTCGAAGCGGGTGATCGGCGGTCTGGCCCAGGCCTTGGACGCACGGACCTTCTTCCCTTTCGGCGGGCCGCCCTACCGACCCTTTATCCAATGGGCCAAGGCCAGCGGACGGGCACATCCCTCGCCCGTGGGACTCTTGGTGCATGACACGGCAGGGCTGATGGTCTCCTATCGGGGGGCGCTAGGATTTGCAGAGCGCATCGACAGCCCGCCGCCCGGCCCGAGCCCGTGCCATAGCTGCCCGACGAAACCTTGCCTGAACGCTTGCCCGGTCGATGCCTTCGGCAGCGGAACTTACGATGTCGCCGCCTGCAAGGCCGATCTGGACAACCCGAAAAACGATTGCATGGCAAAGGGTTGTGCCGTCCGCCGAGCTTGCCCGATCAGCAAAACCTATGGCAGGGTAGAGGTTCAATCCGCCTTTCACATGAGGGCCTTCCGATGAAACGGCTGATCCTGATGCGGCACGCGAAATCGAGCTGGGATGATTCCGCGCTCGACGATCATGCCCGCCCGCTCAACGGCCGCGGCAGGGTTTCGGCCCGGGTGCTGGGGGACTGGCTGCGCGCCAGGGGCTACATCCCCGACCAGACGCTCTGCTCGGACGCGACCCGCACGCGGGAAACCTTCGCCGGGCTCAAGATCCCTTGCGACACGCAGTTTCTCGACACGCTCTATCATGCCGGGCCAGACGCGATGCTGCATGTGCTGCGCCAGGCCGCGGGCGACACGGTGCTGATGATCGGCCACAATCCGGGCATCGGCTGGTTTGCACAGAATCTCGTGGCCGAGCCACCGCCGCACCCGAGGTTTTTCGATTATCCCACCTGCGCCACGCTGGTCGCGGAGTTTGATGTGGAACGCTGGAACGAGATCGGAACCGGCACCGGTAAACCGATGGATTTCGTCATTCCGCGCGAACTGACCGGCTGACGCCGGTCAGCCAGCCTTGCGGGGAACGATCAGCCCATCCAGCGCCAGCGGGCCCTCGGAGGTGCAAAGCAGAGGGTTTATGTCGATCTCGGCGCAAGCCTCGCCAAGGCTGGCCACCATGCGCGAGAAGGCCGCGATCGCCTCGGCAAGCGCCCTCAGATCGGCTGTCTCCGCGCCGCGCACCCCCTGAAGCAGCCGAAACACCCGCATCTCGCGCAACAGTCGCAGCGCCTCGGCCGCGTCGAATGGGGCAAGGGCGGCGACGCTGTCACCCAGGAACTCCACCAGCACGCCGCCAGCCGAAATCAGCACGACCGGGCCGAACCCCTCGTCCCAGACCGACCCGAGCGCCAACTCGGTACCCTTCGGCGCCATCTCGGCCACCAGCGCCTTCGGCCCCAGCCTTGCGGCCATCTCCTCATAGGCGGCTTGGGCAGCACCAGCGTCGGGCAGGTTCAGCACCACGCCGCCGACATCGCTCTTATGTGCATGGCCCGCGGCGGTCTTGAGCACCACAGGAAAGCGCAGCCGCGCAAGAGCCGCCGCAAGGTCGTCCGCTCCGTCGATGCGTACCATGCGCGGACTGTCGATGCCGAAACCGGCCAGCATCTCCAGCGCCTCGTATTCGGAGAGGGCGGCACCGGTGGCGAGCCGCGCGCGGGCCGCGCCGGCCTCGGGCAAACTGGAAGCCGCGGCAGGAGCGCGGGCCAGATGGTCGCGCCAGGCCATCACATGACGCGCCGCGAGCAGGGCGTTGCGCGTCCCCCGAATGAGCGGCAGCCCATGCCGCAAAAGTTGCTGGGCGAACTCCCGTTCGTCGGTCATCGAATAATTCGTCACCAGCGCCAGCGGTTTGCCGGTCATCCCCGCCGCGCGGATCAGCCCTTCGGTATACTGGCCCGCATAGCCGTAGCCGTCGCGCGGGTCGGACATGAAGAACCCCATCGCGACCGCCGGGTCGTTCACCAGCGCCGCGATCATGGCGGCGTTGCGCGCAACGACGTCATGGCCGGTGCCATACGCATCCAGCGGGTTTTCCGGGGTCAGCCCCGGGTCCAGATGTCGCGCCAGTTCGGTACGGGTGGCGGGGCCCAGCTCGGCAAATTCCAGCCCGATCTCTTCGGCCAGATCGACCACCAGTTCCCGCTCGCCGCCCGAATCGTGGACGGTACCTAACCGGCCCGGTGCCACCTGTCGGGGCGTGTCGAACAGCGCCAGCGTGGCGGCCATCTCGTCCATGTCGGCCACGCGGGTCACACCGTATCTGCGGAAGACCGCCGCATAGGCCGCATCGTTGCCGGCAATCGCACCGGTATGCGACACCGCCATCTGCGCGCTTCGCTCGGTGCGTCCGACCTTGAGCGCGACCACCGGAATCCTCGCCGCCTGCGCTGTCTCCAGCGCGCGCATGAACGCCTGCGGATCGCGGACGGTTTCGAGGAACAGGCCGATCACCCGCGTTTCTGCCTGGGCCAGGGCCCAGTCCATGTAATCGGCCACGGTTGTGACCAGTTCCATGCCGGTTGAGACACAGAGGCTGAAGCCCAACCGCCTGTCGTTATGCGCCAGCGCCCCGAAGGCCGAACCGGACTGCGCGATCCAGGCGATGCCCCCGGGCCGCAGGCCGGGCGGCGAAGGCATGCTGGCCACCCGGAGCCCCATCCTAGGCGTGTAAAATCCCATGCAGTTGGCCCCGCAAAGCGCCATGCCCGCGGCCAGCGCCTTGTTGCGAAGGCGCTGCGGCAGGGCGGGGTGCTCATCCCCTTCCAGGTAGCAGGCGGCGAAAATCGTGGCCGATCGGACGCCGAGCGCAATCGCTTGGTCGAGAATCTGCTCGACGAACCGGCTCGCCACGCCGATCACCACATGTTCGGGCACCTCGGGAAGTGCGGCCAGGTCGGGATAGCAGCGCGCCCCGTCAAGCCCTTCCAGCCGCGGATTGACCGCATAGACCGGCCCCTCATAGCCATCCAGCCGGGCCATATCCATCATCGCGCGGCCGGTGCTGCCCGGCCTGTCCGACGCGCCAACGATGGCCACAGAGCGCGGCGCGAGAAGATTATCCAGCCTGTGTTCCGCCATCGCGGCCTTCCGTCCTGTCCCCGCGTCTCAATCAAGGGGAAATCGGCGCGGGCGTCCATAGGCAACCGTTCGAATAACCTTTGGCCTCCCGGGCGGTTTTTTGATGCCACGGCGCACTCCCGCTCTGCTAGGCTGCGGCACAGAGGCAACCCGAGACACGAGATGAGCGACGCCCCAATCCTGACCGGTGTGCAAGACCGCACCGGCATCCTCACCTTCAACCGGCCAGAGGTTCTGAACGCCTTCAATGCCGATCTGATCGCCGCCACGCATGCGGCGATGGACGGGTTTCTGTCGGACCCGCAGGTTCTTGCCGTGGTGGTGCACGGCGCCGGGCGGTGCTTTTCAGCGGGGTTCGACATGAAGGAAGGCGCGGCCCGCAACACCCGCGGCGAGGCGGCGTGGCGCGAGGTGCTGACCACCGATTTCGATTTCGTCATGCAGTTCTGGGACAGCCCCAAGCCCACCATCGCCGCGGCGCACGGCTTCTGCATCGGCGGCGCGCTCGAACTGCTGATGGCCTGCGATCTGGCCGTTGCAGGGGACTCCACGGTCTTGGGCGCGCCCGAGGTGCGCTTCGGCTCGGGCATCGTGGCGATGCTGGCGCCCTATGTGACAGGGCCGAAACAGGCCAAGGAACTGCTTCTGACCGGCGACGACCGAATGACGGCGCGGCGCTGTTACGAGATGGGGCTGCTCAACCGTGTGGTGCCGGACGGGATGGAGCTGGAAAGCGCGCTGGCGCTGGCAAGGCAGATCACCGGCGCCTCGGCCACGTCGGTGCAGCAGACCAAGGCGGCCGTCAACCGCAGCTACGAGTTGGCCCGGATGCGCGAGTCACTGGCCGAGGCGCTGGAGGCGGCTGTGCGGATCGAGGCGGACGAGTCGCCCGAACGGGTCGAATTCAACCGCCTCCGCAAAGACAAGGGCCTGAAGGCGGCACTTGAGTGGCGCAACCGGTACCGGGGCGACTGACCGGCAGCGACGGTGCCGTTTTTTCACGCGCGGAGAACGGGCTGGAGATACACATTGTCCGGACTCGGAATTTTCACTGATCCCGAGCGCGCCGGGCCCGGCGGAACATCGCAAGCCGGCTTTGCGTTTCCGACCTTTCATCGGAAGGAGCGCGACTTGGCACAGAAAAAGCAACAGAAGCGGCCAGCACCCAAGGCCGAAAGCGACGGCGCAAATCCATCCTGGGCGGCCGGAGACCGGGTCGAACACTACCGGAAACATGTTCAGCGCATCGCCACGGGCGAGCGGATGACCCCGCCGGTTCTGCTGCGCGGCCATGCCCGGCGGGCCCATGTGCGGGCCACCCTGCGCGAGGATCACGCGGCGCGCATCGAACAACGCTCCTCCGGCGCCCGCACCAAATTCGACGAACTGGCCGGGGATTTCTACAAGTTCTTCCGCGGCACCGCCCTGCTCTTCTACCGCGACATGGCCGGCCAGGACGGCGACAAGCCCAC
>JAUIBJ010000137.1 GCA_030428025.1 Alphaproteobacteria bacterium | reverse complement strand
GCGGCGACTGGCAGATGCGAATCTTCGCCGACCAGATCACCGGCACCGAACATGTTGTGCTGACCAAGGGCGACATCACCGACGGCCGGCCGGTATTGGCCAGGACCCATGCGCTCAACGCGCTGGAAGACGTCCTTGGGATTGGGCTCAGCGCGGCCGGCGGCCGACCAACTGGCAAGCTGCCCCGGGCGATGGACATCATCGCCGAGGAAGGGCGCGGCGCGGTCTTCCTCTTCCGCCAGCCTCGCCCGCGCCTGGCAAGCGAAATCGAGGAAGACGAGGGCCCCCGCACGATCAAGCAGACCGGACTGGGCGCGCAAATCATGTCGACGATGGGACTGCACAAGCTGATTCTGCTTACCGACAGCCCCAACACCCGCTATCTGGGGCTCGACGCCTACGGCATTTCCATCGTGGGCACGCACCCGCTGACGAAAGGATGACGGCCATGGCCGAGAGCGAATACACCCTGCCGCGCCCCGAATTCGACGCTCCGGTCAAGCTCTTGATCGTGGTGGCCCCCTTCTATCGCGACATCGCAGACATGCTGATCGCGGGGGCCACGGCCGAAATCGAGGCGGCGGGCGGCACACATGAGATCGTCGAGGTGCCGGGCGCGCTGGAAGTCCCGGCTGCCATTGCGCTCGCGGACCGGATGAGCAATTTCGACGGCTATGTCGCGCTCGGCTGCGTGATCCGGGGCGAGACCACCCATTACGACACCGTTTGCAACGACAGCTCGCGCGGGCTGACCCTATTGGGGCTGCAGGGTTGTCTGCTGGGCAACGGCATACTGACGGTGGAAAACCGCGATCAGGCGGTGGCGCGGGCCGATCCGAAACAAGCCAACAAGGGCGCGGGCGCGGCAGCGGCGGCCTTGCATCTCATTGCGCTCTCGCGCAAATGGGGCGGCCGTAGGAAGGGCGTGGGCTTTCTGCCCGGGGCCGGAGAATACCGCATCGCCGGCGAGTTGAAGGACAATCCCAAGGCATGAGTGAAAACGCGGAACCCTTGTCGGGCAACCGGAAGCGGCGCATGCGCTTCGCGCCAGAGCGTGGATGCGGTGCGCCGGGAGTTCCTGTCGCATCGCTTCGGGGCCGAGATCGACGACGGCATCGAGATGGAGGAGGGCGATATCGACCTCTTCCGCGAGACGCTGGAAGACGCAGTGACCTGGCAGGCGAAGATCGACCAGATGACCGACCGGGCGCTGGTGGCCAGATGGAAGATCGACCGGATCGACCCGACCTTGCGGGCGCTCTTCCGCGCGGCCGGAGCGGAGCTGGTGGCAAGCGACACGCCGCCCAGGGTGGTGATCATGGAATTCGTGGACATCGCCAAGAGCTTCTACCCCGAGGGGCGGGAGCCGAAATTCGTCAATGCCGTGCTCGACCACATGGCCCGCGAGGCGCGTCCGGAGGCGTTCTGAGCCGCACAAAATTCCGTGCGGAATTTTATCCGGAAAATGTGCATTTTCCGGGGTCGGCGCCGGCGGAAAACTTGGTGCGGGGAAACGGAAAATTGGAATTTTCCGGGTCGGAATTTTGGAAAATTCCGACGCTCGCCCGTGGGGCGCGTTGCGCCCAAAAAACTACGCCAGCGTCTCGTTCGCCATCCATCGGAACAGGACGAACACGCCGCCGATCAGGATCAGCGGCAGCAGGATCAGGTTGAACAGCAGCACCGCCAGCAGGTCGATATAGCTGCGGATGAGCCGATCCGCCTCGGCCACGATGCGCGAGGCCATGGCGCTGTAACTGGCGATCGCGTCGCCCGTGTCCCTCAGTTCGCCAAACCACCGGTCGTCGTCGGGCTGGGCCGGCGCGGTTTCGATCCCCTCGGTGATCTCGCGCACGACCTGCTGATTTTCGTCCCATGACCGCTGCGTCATCGCATCGGCCAGCCCGCCCGAGAGGCCGTAGCAGAGCGGCAGCGCGATGGCGAAGAAGGCGCCATAAAGGATCAGCTTGCGGCCGACGCGCGCGCGGCGCGGCAAAGGCCCAAAGCAGCCCGAAGCCGGCCATGGCGAAGCCCACGGCGCTGACCGGTCCCATCGCGACTGCCAGCAGGCCGGAGGCCACCAACAGTGCGAAGACGACCCCGGCGATGCGCTCGACGGTATCGTCGATGGGCTCCAGCGTCTTGAGCGGCTGCACCGAAACGGAGGCGCCCACCGAAAGCCCCACCTCGGCCTCCTGCGCGGTCGAGAGAAAGGCGTTGAGCGTGCGTAGAGAGACATAGGTCACCGCGCTGGCCGCGGCGACCCGCGCGGCATAACGCTCGGCCCCCTTGGCCAGCGGGTTCAGGGGATAGAACAACGCGCAGACAAGGCAGAGGGCCGCCGCCAGCAGGGTCACAGCCCGGTGGCGGCGGCGGTGCTCAGCCATCCTTGCGGATGACCTCGTTCTTCGGGTCATAGGGGCTGTCGCAGGTCACGACGGCATCCCACAGCTGGTCCAGCATCTTGACCTTCAGCTTCGTGCCCTCCTCGGCGTGTTCGGGCTTGACATAGCCCATACCGATGGATTTGCCGAAATGCACCGAATAGCCGCCCGACGTCAGGCGCCCGACGCGGGTGCCGTCCTCGGTGTAAAGCGCCTCGCGGCCCCAGGGATCGGCATCCTCGGGCCCGTCGATCAGCAGCGTGCAGCATTTCACCCGCACGCCGGTTTCGACCAGCTTCTCCTTGCCGTGGAACGCCTTGTCGAGATCGACGAAGCGCGGCAGGTCGGCTTCCAGAGGTGTGGCGTCGCGGCCCAGTTCGTTGCCGAAGGCGCGATAGCTCTTCTCCTGCCGCAGCCAGTTCTGCGCGCGCGCGCCCACCAGCTTCATCCCATGCTTTTTGCCCGCCTCTTCTAGCAGGTCGAAGAGGTAGTTCTGCATTTCGATGGGGTGATGCAGTTCCCAGCCCAGTTCGCCGGTATAGGCCACCCGGATGGCGTTGACCGGGCACATGCCCAGCTCGATCTGCCGCGCCGAAAGCCACGGGAAGCGCTTGTTCGACAGCGCCGTTCCGGGCTCGGCGTCCTTGATGACCTCGTTCAGCACGTCGCGCGACTTCGGCCCGGCAATGGCGAAGACGCCCCATTGGGTGGTCACGTCCTGAAGCTCGATGCGGCCGAACCGGTCCTCGGTGTCCTCTATGGCCTTCTTGAGGTAGTCGGCATCGTATTCCGTCCATGCCCCGGCGGAGACGAGGTAGTACTTGTCCTCCTCAAGCCGGACGATCGTATATTCCGTGCGCGTGGTGCCATTGGCGGTCAGCGCATAGGTCAGGTTGATGCGTCCCACCTTGGGCAGTCTGTTGCAGGTAAACCAGTCGAGGAAGGCGGTCGCACCCGGCCCCTTGACGATATGCTTGGTGAAGGCCGAGGCGTCGATCAGGCCCACGCCCTCGCGGATCGCCTTCGCTTCTTCCACCGCATAGTGCCACCAGCCGCCGCGGCGGAAGCTGCGCGCGTCATGGTCGAAGCTGTCGGGGGCATCCTTGGGCCCGAAATAGTTCGGGCGCTCCCAGCCGTTGACCCAGCCGAATTGCGCGCCGCGGGCCTTCTGGCGGTCATAGGCCGGCACCGTGCGCAGCGGGCGGCAGGCCGGGCGTTCCTCGTCCGGATGGTGCAGGATGTAGACATGCGCATAGGCCTCCTCGTTCTTGCGAGCGGCGAACTCGGTGGTCATCCAGTTCGAGGAATAGCGCTTGGGGTCGAGCGAGGCCATGTCGATCTCGGCCTCTCCTTCGACCATCATCTGCGCAAGGTAGTAGCCGGTGCCGCCGGCGGCGGTGATCCCGAAGGAGAAGCCCTCGGCCAGCCACATGTTGCGCAAGCCCGGCGCCGGGCCCACCAGCGGGTTGCCGTCGGGGGTGTAGCAGATCGGGCCGTTGTAGTCGTCCTTCAGCCCCACCTCTTCCGAGGACGGAATGCGGTGAATCATCGACATGTACTCTTCCTCGATCCGCTCCAGATCGAGCGGGAAGAGATCGGCGCGGAAACTGTCAGGCACGGAATATTCGAACCGTGCGGGCGCGTTCCATTCATAGGGGCCCAGGATCCAGCCGCCGCGTTCCTCTCGCACATACCATTTGGCATCGGCATCGCGCAGCACCGGGTGCTCGGGGTTGCCGGCCTTGCGGTACTCGACCAGCGCCGGGTCGGGCTCGGTCACGATATACTGGTGCTCGACCGGGATGGCGGGCATCTTGATACCCAGCATCCGCGCGGTGCGTTGCGCGTGGTTGCCCGATGCCGTGACCACATGCTCGGCGCTGACCACCACCTGTTCGTCCGAGGGCACGAGGTTGCCGCCCTTCTCGACCATCCTGGTCAGCGTCACGTCCCAGTGATCGCCCTTCCATTCGAACCCGTCGGCCTGCCACTTGCGCTCTATGATCACGCCGCGCTGGCGGGCGCCCTTGGCCATGGCCATGGTCACGTCGGCGGGGTTGATATAGCCATCGGTCGGGTGATAGATCGCGCCCTTCAGATCCTCGGTGCGCACCAGCGGCCAGCGCTCCTTGATCTCGGCGGGGCTGAGCCATTCATAGGGCACGCCGCAGGTCTCTGCCGTCGAGGCGTAGAGGCGGTATTCGTCCATCCGCGCATCCGTCTGGGCCATGCGCAGGTTACCCACCACGTAGAAGCCGGCATTGAGGCCGGTTTCCTCTTCCAGCGTCTTGTAGAAATCGACCGAATACTTGTGGATATGGGTCGTTGCATAGGACATGTTGAAAAGCGGCAAGAGACCGGCGGCATGCCATGTCGAGCCGGAGGTCAGTTCGTCGCGCTCGATCAGCATCACGTCGTCCCAGCCCGCCCGGGCTAGGTGATAGGCGATCGAGGTGCCAACGGCGCCGCCGCCGACAACCAGAGCTTTGACTTGGGTTTTCATCTGCTGCGACTCCTTGCGCGCGTGGGATTGGCGCCTTTTACCATCTCACGGGGGTTATGCACGGTCCAGCCGACGCATGGGCGCGCAAAACCGACGCCCGCAACCGGCACAAAGGCAGGTCGCGGGGCGGCAAGGGGGCGGGATGCACCCGGTCAGTCGCAGAATTTGCCGGAAGAGCCACTGAGGCAGGAACTGCCGCCCGACAGAGTCAGTCGGCCAGGCTTGGCCCCCGAACTGGCGCTTTGCTGGCCGGCCGCGAGGCGCGATACATTTTCCGCCGTCTGGCTGGCGGCCAACGCTTCGCCGCCGTTCAGGCTGAGCCGCGGGCTTGCGGGCGCCGAGGTGGCCGGCAGGGCCGCAGGGCTGCCCGCCTCTGCCGAGAAGCCGGCAGCATAGATCCTGGCCGCTTTCTGAAGGAACTCCTCCTTCTGGTCATCAGTCAAGAGCAGCGCGGTGCTGCCCACGAAGCGCAGGGGCTCGTCGAGCATGGCGTTCAGCCCGTCATAATCAATGGCCGCCAGCACCTCGTCCAGATCGGCCACAGGGCCCTCGGTATAGACCCCGATCGCCACGTCCAGGCCCAGGAAGCCCTGCAGCATCTGCGGCCCGGCAGGATCGGCACCAAGGCCAGTTTCGCTGTCAATGACACGGAAGAACATCACCCCGTCGATGACGTCGTAGCCCTGCAACCGGGCCTTGGCGAGATCCACGCCCGGAGCCATGAAGGCCTGCACCGGCTCGGTGTGGCCGTCCTCGGGGGCGGGCACATAGATCGCCGACAGGCGCAGCGTCTCGTCGCCCCGGACATATTCATAGACCTGCCTACGGGCGGCCTTGCGCGCCGCCTTCAGCCCGTCGTTGAAGGCGCTTTTTTCGAGAATGTTCATGCCCGCGATCAACTCGTCGTCACGCGATGCGTCCCGCTCCCAGTCGCGACGCTCGAATCCCGCCACCGCTTCGGGCAGGTGGCTGCGGGCTTCTTCAGACTGGCGGCGGTACTTGTCGATGGCGGCAAATGTGTCGGTTACCCGTCCAGAGTAATTGCCGAGATAGGCGGCGAACGAATATTCGCCGGGATTGGAGCCGTTGGCCTTGGACTGCACGACGTAATCGGTGCCCAGCGTGAACGTGGCGGCCACGCCGGCAAAGGCGACGGCATAGAAATTGACCATGGATAATGCTCCGCTCTCTCTTCGGTCGGGCGGCACCCTGCCACCGGAATGCGGCGGAAATCGGGATCGTGCGCGGCAATTGGGAGGCGCAGGTGGCTTGTGGAAATGTGGGCCAGACGGGGCCGGAATTCGCGCGAATTCCGAGCAAGAAAATGCGCATCTTCCTGCCCCTTTTTCGCGCCGGAAACGGCGCCCTCGATTAACGCCCCAGTGCCACCCCCTCTCGGCGCGGGTCGGCCCCGCCCAAGAGCCCCTCGCCCAGCGAGATCGCGTGCAGGCCGGAGGTCAGCGGTCGGCGGCTCACCTCGAAGCCAAACCCCGCCAGACCCGCCGCAAGCTCGGCACTCACCTTGCCGGCCTCAAGGTCGTATGTACCGAACCGGTTGACCAGATGCGGGCTGGCGACAGCCTGCTGCACATCCATCCCCCAGTCGAGCCAGGCGATGACGGTCTTGGCCACAAAGCCGATGATCCGGCTGCCACCGGGCGAGCCCACGACCAGCACCGGCTTGCCGTCCTTCAGCACGATGGTGGGCGACATCGACGAGCGCGGTCGCTTGCCCGGCTCCACCCGGTTGGCCACGGGCCGGCCGTCCTGATGGCTCCGGAAGGAGAAATCGGTGAGCTCGTTGTTGAGCAGGAAGCCCCGCACCATCAGCCGCGAGCCGAAGCCGTTCTCGATGGTGGTGGTCATCGACAGCGCATTGCCGTAGCTGTCGACGATGGAGATATGCGAGGTCGAGGGCAGTTCGATCGCCTCGTCGTCGGCCCAGTTCAGCGCATGGTCGAACTCCGGCTCGCCCGGCGCGACCTCGTCCAGCGCCGTCCCGCCCCCAAGCAGCTCGGCGCGGCCTGCCAGATAGTCCGGGTCGAGCAGCCCCTCGACCGGGACGGGGACGAAATCGGTATCGGCCATGTAGCGGCCCCGGTCGGCGAAGGCGAGCCGGCTGGCATCGCCGATAAGTCGCCACGCCTCTGCGCTGTCGGGGCCGAGCGCGGCCAGGTCCAACCCCTCCAGCAGCCCGAGGATCTGCCCCACGGTCATCGCGCCCGACGAGGGCGGACCCATGCCGCAGACGGAATGACCGCGATAATCGACGCAGACCGGCGGGCGTTCCTTCACCCGGTAGATGGCGAAATCGAGCTCGGTCAGGACGCCGGGATTGCCCGGCGCGGCGCGCACGGCCTCGACGATGTCGCCGGCGATGTCGCCGGTATAGAAAGGCGCGGGCCCCTCTTCGGCCAGCCGGCGCAGGCTGTCGGCATAGGCGGGGTTGCGCAGCGTCTGGCCCACCTCGGGCAGCCGGCCCTCGGGGAAGAAATAGGCCCGGGTGGAGGGGAAGCGCGTGAGACGCACGGCATCGGCGGCCACCATGCTGGACAAGCGCGGACTGACGGCGAAACCGTCCTCTGCCAGCCGGATGGCGTCGTCGAAGAGACCCTCCCAGGGGGCGCGGCCCCAGCGCTCATGCGCGGCCTGCAGAAGCGCGGGCGTGCCGGGCACACCGACCGAGCGGCCGCCCACCACCGCGTCGTAGAAATCGAGCGGCTCGCCCGATGCGTCCTGAAAGAGGCGCGGCGTGGCCGCCAGCGGCGCGGTTTCGCGCCCGTCAAGCGTTGTCATCTCGCCCGTCGCCCCGTCGTACCAGACAAGGAAGGCGCCGCCGCCCAGACCCGAACTTTGCGGCTCCACCAGCCCCAGCACCGCCTGCACCGCGATCATCGCGTCGGCCGCCGTGCCGCCCCGGGCCAGCACCGCCGCGCCGGCCTCGGCCGCCAGCGGGTT
>JAUIBJ010000788.1 GCA_030428025.1 Alphaproteobacteria bacterium | reverse complement strand
AGCGGGCGGTCAGACGGCATGGGAGAGGCACATCATGCCGATTGAGTCCAAATAACCGGACCAAATTGACCCCAGATTCATCGTGCTGCCCGAAAATCAGCCAGTCCCGGCGCGAACCGGGGCGGCGTCGAGGGGTTCGAGAGCAGAGGTCGCTATGGGAATTGACGCACAGCTTGCCAGCCAGCTTGTCGCGGCGCGGCATCTTGTGGCCGACAAGCAGTCCTGCGTGATGCTGGGAAGGCAGAAATTCCACATCAAGGGCAAGTTCCGGCGCCATGTGCGCCGCCGGCTGACCGAGGCGGGGCTGTCGCCGAACATTCCCGACTATCAGCAGGAGGACGGGTTCGCCGAAACCTTCCTGACCAGGATCGGCTATCCGCAGCCCCTGTCGCTCGATGCCTCTCCGTACGAGAATTGCGACCTGACCCATGACCTGAACGAGCCGCTGCCGGGCGATCTGCGCAACCGCTTCGACGTCATCATCGACGGCGGCACGATCGAGCATGTCTACAACACGCCGCAGGCGCTCGACAACGTCTTTCACATGCTGCGGCCCGGAGGCATCTTCCTGTCGATCAACGGCATCACCGGCTGGGCGGGACATGGCTTCTATCAGTTCAGCCCCGAACTCGTTTGGCGCTACTGGAAGGATGCGCGGCGCTGCATCCTGCACGACTGCGCCGCGGTCCCCTTCGACGTGACCGCCGCCAAACCGCGCCCGGCGCCCGATACCGGCCAGCAGGGCCGGCGCTTTCGCGGCGCGGGGATGGAGGGGCGCTGGTATCTCTTCTACATCATCGAGCGCGGGCCGCAGGCGGTGACCGACGAGCGGATCCGCAATGTCTCGCAGGGCGACTATTCGGTGCGCTGGGAGGCAGGCGAAGAGGCGGCGATGGCCGGGGAGTGACCGGGCCCGCATCCGGGGACAGAGAGACAATGAGCGCGAAGGACCAACTGGACGAGCCGGCCGCACCCGAGCAGATCGACAAGCCGATGTGGTTCGACGAGATCGGCCCCTGCGGCAGTGCCAGCGGCTTTCTGCATGCCGATCCGTGCCACCCGATGCTTTTTGTCCGGCGCCGCCGGCCGATCCTGCTGGTGACATTCGACAACCTGTCGAATGTCAATGACCGATCGCCCGACCGTCTGCCCTGGGCCTACAAGTACGCCCGTGACAATCAGGTCAGCCATCTGGGCGTATATGCCAACCTGCCCAACTGGTACCGCGAGGCCGGTCTGATCGAGAAATTGCAGGCCATGGCGCGGGAGGGCTTCTTCGAGGGCTACGAGCGCTGCGTCTTCTCCGGCTCGTCAATGGGCGCCTTCGCGGCGCTGACCTTCGGGCGACTGGCGCCGGGGGCGACGGTTCTGGCCTTCAACCCGCAATCGACGCTCAACGAGGCACTGGTGCCCTGGGAAGAGCGCTATCGCACCGGCCGGCGGCAGGACTGGAGCCTGCCCTTCAGTGACGCGGCCGAGGCCGTGGCCGAGCTTGGCCGGGCCTATGTCTTCTTTGATCCCTATTTCGAACCCGACCAGCGCCATATGGACCGGCTGGCAGAGGCGCCGGGCGCGCAGGGCCGGGTGGTGCCG
>JAUIBJ010000136.1 GCA_030428025.1 Alphaproteobacteria bacterium | reverse complement strand
ATCCATTTGACTATACAACTAGACAAATAATTACTCCAACCCGCCACCGCGGGCAAGCCGGCAAGGCATGAAAGTTTCGTGACATGGGCACCGCCACGCGCACCCCGATCTGGCAATCCATTCGCGACAGCCTGCTGCGCGACATCGCCGAGCGGCGCTACGGCCCCGGCGACAAGTTGCCCACCGAAGCCGCACTTGCCCGCCGCTTCGGCGTCAACCGGCACACCGTGCGGCGCGCCCTGGCCGCCCTGGCCGATGACGGGCTGGTGCATGCGCGCCGCGGCGCCGGCGTCTTCGTTGCCCGCGCTCATACCGATTACCCCATCGGCCGGCGGGTCCGGTTCCACCAGAACCTGCGCGCCGCAGGGCGCCTGCCGGCCAAGCGGATCCTCGCGATGGAAACCCGCGCCCCCGATACCCGTGAGGCCGATGCCCTCCAGCTCGCCCCCGGCGAGGAGGTGCATGTCTATGAAGGTCTGTCGCTGGCAGATGAAGAACCCGTGGCGCTTTTCCGCAGCGCCTTTCCCGCCGCTCCCTTCCCCGCCCTGCCAGAGGCGCTGAACCGCCTGCGTTCGGTCACCGAAGCCCTGAAGGAACAGGGCGTCACCGATTACACGCGGGCCTGGACACGGCTCGACGCCAAGCTCGCCACCGCCACCCAGGCCCTGCACCTGCACACGCACGAGGGCGCACCGCTCCTGCGGACCCTCGCGCTTAGCCTCGATGCCGGCGGCAGGCCCGTCGAATACGGCCGCACATGGTTCTGCGGCGACCGCGTTACCCTGACTCTGACCGACATGTGACGGGTTTTCGCCATGCCTGTCACCAAACCGATACGGAAAGTCCCTACCCTGTGGAAAAACGACCGCGAGAGCAGTTCATGTCGTCGAAGCCATCCTCCCTGCGCCTGACGGGCGCCAAATCCCTGCGCGAAGGCGAATTGCAGGCGCGCTCCGTCGTGATCGAGGACGGGATGATCGGCAAGGGTCCGCTGCCGGAGGTCGATCTTTCGGGCTATCTGATCCTGCCGGGTATCGTCGATATGCATGGCGACGCCTTCGAGCGCCACATCCTGCCACGCCCCACTGCCGCCTTCTCGCTGGACCAGGGACTCATCGCCACCGACCGCGACGCCGCCGCGAACGGCATCACCACCGCCTGGATGGCGCAGGGCTGGTCCTGGGAAGGAGGCCATCGCGGTCCCGATTTCGCCGAGGAGCTGCTCGTCGCACTCGCCGCGCTGCGCCCCCGCCTCCTGACCGACCTGCGGGTGCAGTTGCGCTGCGAAACCCATACCGTGGACACGCTCGACCGGCTGCTGGAAACGGTGGAGGCGCACCGGGTGGGCTATGTCGTCTTCAACAACCATCTCGACGAGTCGCTGAAGGAGGCCGAAACCGGCAGCGACGATCTGGCCGTCTGGGCCCGGTCCGTGGGCCGGACGGTCGCGCAGCACGTGGCGGTGATACGGGAGGCCAGCAAACAGACGGCGCAGGTGCCGCGCTATCTCTGCACTCTCGCGGCGGCATTCGACCGGCTGGGCGTTCTCTATGGCAGCCATGACGACCGCGACGCCGAAACGCGCGAAACCTATTCGATGATCGGCGCCCGGATCTGCGAGTTCCCGCTGACCCGGCGCGTGGCCAAGCTGGCCCAGGCCGTGAACGACCCGGTCGTGATGGGCGCGCCCAATGTTGTGCGGGGCGGCTCGCAGAAGGGCAATGTCTCGGCCGAGGATCTGATCGCCGAGGGCCGCTGCGACGTGCTCGTCTCGGATTACTGCTATCCTGCCCTGCCGCGGGCGGCCTTCCAGCTTGTCGATACCGGGCTTCTCGACCTGCCAGCGGCCTGGAAGATGATTTCCGAGACACCGGCCGAGATCATGCGCCTGACCGACCGCGGCACCATCGCCGAAGGCCGCCGGGCCGATCTGGTCATCGTCAACGAGGCCACCCGCGATATCGAGGCCACCATCGTCGGCGGGCGCATCAGCCATCTGGCGGGCGAGGCCGCGCGGCGCTTCCTGCGCGCCCCCGGCGGGCTCGCCATCGCCGCCGAATAGGGCCGTCACCAAAGCTTCGCCCAACTGTCGCGGCTCTGTCGCATCCGGCGCGTAGCCGAAGACCGATAGTCGAGGATATTTGAGCATCAAGCAGGGCGGCACTCCGGTGCCGCCCGATTTTCAAGCCTGACCCGTCAGCCGCCGTATTTCTCGAGAAACCCTTCCGCCGTAAGGGAACGGAAATCCTCCAGCGCGGTTCTCAGCGCCTCATGCTCCCAATCCCACCAGCCGAGCGCCATCATCCGCTCGGCCACTGGCCCCGGCAGACGCGCGCGCATCGGCTGCGCCGGCACCCCGGCCACGATCATGTAGGGGGCAACGTCCTTCGTCACCACAGCGCCCGCCGCCACCACGGCACCATGGCCCACGGTCACCTCGGGCTTGACCTGTGCGTTATGCCCGATCCAGGTATCATGTCCGATCACCGCCCGCCGGGCCCGCCGCTTGGCAAACCATGCCGCATCATCCTCGGCATCCGGCCAGTAGCTGGCCGAGCGGTACATGAAATGATGCAGGCTGGCCCGGTCGAGCGGATGATCGGAGGCCCCGATACGCACGAAACTGGCGATATTGGCGAACTTGCCGACATCTGCATTGGCGATGTCGCAACAGCGGTCGCAATAGGAATAGTCGCCGATCGAGGAATGCGCCACCCGGCTGCCCCGCCCGATCTCGCAATACCGCCCGAATTCCGTCTCCGCGATCTCGCAGTCGGGATGCACTAAAGGCTCCAGCCCGAGTTCCGGCATGGGCTCCCCCTCGCTTCTTTCTGGTCTCCAATACCCTCGCCGAAGGCGTCCCGCCCCGTCAAACCCCGCTCTCGTCCGAGGAGATGAGCCGCCGCCGCAGCCAGCCCGACACCCAGTCCATGAAGATCACCATCAGCACGATCAGCACGATGTAATAGGTCACCTCTTCCCAATCCTTCTGGGTGATGATCGCCTGGGTCAGCAAGAGCCCGATGCCGCCGCCGGTGATGGCGCCGATGATGGTGGCGCTGCGGGTGTTGGATTCCAGATAGTAGAGAAGCTGAGACAAGAGCACCGGCGTGATCTGGGGGATCACCCCGAAGCGATAGCGCTGCAGCGGTTTCGCCCCGGTCGACTGCACGCCCTCGATCTGCTTGTCGTCCACATTCTCCAGCGTTTCCGAGAAAAGCTTGCCGAAGGTGCCGGTATCGGTCAGCAGGATCGCCAGCGCCCCGGTCATCGGCCCTGGCCCGAAGGCGCGGGCCAGAACGATCGTCCAGATCAGCGCATCGACCCCGCGCAGAAAGTCGAAGACGCGGCGGATCCCGAACAGAAGCGTCCGCATGGGCGAGAAGTTCCGCGCCGCGAGAAAGGCGAAGGGCAGCGCCACCATCGCCGCGCCGAAGGTGCCGAGAAAGGCCATCAGCACCGTCTCGAAGATCGCCCAGACCACCTCGGAATGGCGCCACATGGCGTTGTACCAGAAATCCTCCCACATGGCCGCGAGGTTGGATTGCCCCTCGACCAGACGGTCCGACGACAGCGCCAGCGACACCAGTTCGGGAAAGGACCGGCCGTGGAACGGACTGTCGAGCGTGAAAAAGAACAGCTCCCACCCGAACTGGTACTTGAACAGTTCCGCCCGCGTGCGCGTCACCGTCAGCCGGCCGGCATCGGTGGTCACCGTCAGACGGTTCTTCGAGGCGTTGATCCAGTCGGGCTGATCCTCCATCCCGCCTGCGGGAAAGACCATGTCGACCCCGCGGTTCGACGGCTCGGCCTCGAGCCTGCCATAGCCGGGGATCTTGTAGACAACCCGCCCACTGTCGAAGACCACCTCGTGTCCCCGGCCCAAATCGGCGATGGCGCCGCTGTCGGTCAGCGTCACCCAGTCGGGCGCGCTGCCCGGCGGATAGGTGCCCTTGCGCTCGCCCTCGATGGCGATCTCCATCTCGTCGGATCGGGCGTCGAACAGCACATGCGTCTTGTAGCTGTAGCTGTCGGCCACCAGCGCACGGGCGTTGTCGAGACTCGCCCGCTGGCTGAGGCCGGCAATGTCGAACGCGAAAAAGATATAGACGAAATAGGCCAGGATCAGCGCCGGCAGACCGAAATTCAGCAGGCGCTTGCGCCGGAACAGGCGCGAGGCCTCATGTTTGAGGTCGCGCGGGATATCGGCGGCAATGGTCATAGCGGTCTCCCCCGGGTCAGCCGATCGCGATAGTGCGACGAGATCTGATCGAAGAACACGATGGTCAGGAACAGCAGGATGAAGATCGCCGCGGCCTCGTCGAACTTTCCCTGTCCCCAGGACATGGCGTTCTTCAGCTCATAACCGATGCCGCCCGCCCCCACGAAGCCGAGGATGGCCGAGGCGCGGATGTTGATCTCGAACCGCAAGAGCGCGTAGCTGAGATAATTGGGCGCCACCTGCGGCATCACCCCCAGCAGCATTCGCTGCGACCAGCTTGCCCCCACCGATTGCAGCCCCTCTACCGGCTTGAGAGAGGCGTTCTCGTTCACCTCCGAGAAAAGCTTGCCCAGCGCTCCCACAGTGTGGAACGCAATCGCGATCATCGCCGGCACCGGACCGCCGCCGAGAACGAAGATAAGGACCAGCGCGATCACAATCTCGGGAATGGCACGCATGACGTCCATGACCCGCCGGAAGAGCGGGATGAGCCGCGGCCAGCGCGCCATGCCGCGCGTGGCCAGCAGCGACACGACGATTGCGCCCAAAGCCCCAAGAAGGGTCGAGGCAGCGGCAATGTTGATCGTTTCCAGAAGCGCCGGCAGGAAGGTCAGCAGATGGCCCGGCAGCTGCGCCGCCTTCTCCCATGCCTCGCCCCAGACCTGCGCCGGGAAGTCGAGAATGTTGTGCCAGCCGTCCCAGAACCCGCCTGCGTTGCGGCTGTCGGCCAGCATGAATCCCGACGTCATCATCGCCACGAAGACGATAAGCAGGATGCCGGAGTAAAGCCGCTTGCGGCGGGTCATCGCCATGTAGTCGGCCCGGATATCCGTGGTCCTTTCCGTGCCCTCTGCGCTCAGCTCTGCCATCTGCCCGCCTTGTCTCTTATGCAGCGGAACGGGCCCCGCGCATGGCAGGGCCCGACCCTAGGGGTATCGGATGCCGCTTACTGCGACTTTGCCTTGCGGGCTTCGATGATCGACAGATAGGCGTCGTGGCCGATCGGCATGAAGCCTTTCGATTCACCGGCGGCGACACCGTAGTAGCAGTCGTAATCCATCGCCGGCAGCGACGCCATCAGGCCGGTCATCTGCAGCTTCACCTTCTCCGGCAGCGCCTTGCGCAGCACGATCGGGCCTTCCGGGATCGGCTTCGACTTCCAGATCTCGACCAGGTCGTTCATGTCGACGAGCCCGGCATCCACGGCCTTGCGCAGGGCGCCCGAGTTATAGCCGTCTTCCCAGTTGCCCAGACCGTCGGCCCAGGTCACGCCGCCGTCCACGTCGCCGTTGTTGACGGCAACGATGGTCTGCTCGTGACCACCGGTGAACTTCACCTCGCCGAAATAGTCACCCGATTCCATGGTTGCGCCGATCTCGGCCGGAATCTCGATGGAGGGGATCAGATAGCCGCTGGTCGAGTTCGGATCGCCAAAGCCGAAGACCTTGCCCTTCATGTCCTCCAGCGAGGCGATACCGCTGTCCTTGCGGGCGAAGCCAACCGAGTGATAGCCATAGCCACCGTCGATATTGACTTTCACCAGCACCGGCTCGACCGCTTCGGGGTCTTCCAGATAGGTCTTGGCATAGCCCGACGCACCCAGCCAGGCCATGTCGATGGTGCCGCCCAGCAGGCCCTGGATCACGCCGTTGTAATCGGCCGGCGCGAAAAGCTTGGTTTCGACGCCCAGCAACTCCTCGGTCTTGGCGCGCAGGCATTCGTTCGAGTTCAGGCGGTCCTGGGCGTTTTCACCGCCGAGGATGCCGATGCGGAACTCGTCGATCTCCTGTGCCAGGGCCGGCATGGCCAGGGCAGTGGTTGCCAGAATGGCAGCGAACAGTTTTTTCATCTTTGTCCTCCGGTTGGCTAATGCCCCCGCACCCGTTGCGGCGGGCAGATGAAACTCAGGCGGGCACGCGTTCGAGCGCGCCGATCTCGGTCGAGGTGGCGGATTCGGAAAAGCCGGCATCGGCTCCGTAGATGTCGCGCGCCACGCCAGTGGTGAGTTGCTCTGGCGTGCCGTCGAACACGATCCGCCCCGCCAGCATGCCGATCACCCGGTCGCAATAGCGCCGGGCCGTATCGAGCGTGTGCAGGTTGGCGATCACCGTACGGCCGTCCTCCTCGTGGATGCGGCGCAGGTCCTCCATCACCATTTGCGCGTTCATCGGGTCGAGGCTGGCGATTGGCTCGTCGGCCAGCACCATCTTCGGGTCCTGCATCAGCGCCCGGGCGATTGCCACGCGCTGTTGCTGACCGCCCGACAGCGCCTCGGCTCGCTTGGGCGCGTGTTCGGCGATGCCCAGCCGGTCGAGAATGTCGATCGCGCGGTGGATGTCGGCCTCGGGATAGAGGTTGAAAATGGTGGCAAGGGTCGAGCGACGATTGAGCGTGCCGTGCAGCACGTTCGACACCACATCCATCCGCGGCACCAGGTTGAACTGCTGGAAAATCATCGCGCAGTCCGACTGCCAGGCGCGCTTTTCCGCGCCCCTCAGCGCGGTGACGTCTCGGCCCTCGAACAGGATCCTGCCCTCGGTCGCGTCGGTCAGCCGGTTGAGCATCCGCAGAAGCGTCGACTTGCCCGCGCCCGATCGGCCGATGATGCCGATCATGGCGGGTTTCTCCACCGTGAAGGTGACCGTATCGACCGCCTTGTTGCGGCCGAACGCCTTCGTCAGCGACTTGATTTCGAGCATGCAGTCCCCCGTGCGCTTCGGGCTCGTGCTAGGGGGAAAGCTCAAAACATTTGCAACGAATCCGTAAAAGTTTTGTAACGCCGCACGACAGCGAGTGCGGCCTTGCGCCGGCGCATACGCCCGCGTATCCCGGCGCCATGACATCCCGCGGCGGCAAGCGACTCACCCGTTCCGACTGGCTTACGGCCGGTGCCCGGCTACTGGCCGCGCAAGGGGCCGGGGCCCTTAAGGCCGAGCCGATGGCCCGGCATCTGAAGACCACCAAGGGTTCGTTCTATTGGCACTTCCGGGACGTGCCGGATTTCCACGCCCAGCTACTGACCGAATGGGAACGGTCTGCGCAGGCCGACCTTGAGGCGGTGCTCGGAAGCGCGCCGGGCGCGGTGGCCCGCCTGCGCGCGCTGGCCCAATCCATAGCCGCACCGGAGGAGGGCCGCACCACCGAGGCCGCCATCCGCTCCTGGGCAACGGGCCATGCCGGCGCCCGCGCCGCCATCGCCCGCATTGACCAGGCCCGCCTTACCGCCATTCGGCGGCTCCTCACGGAAACCGGCATCGGCAACCCCGAAATGGCCCGCATCATCTATGCCGCGGGCATAGGTATGGACCTGCTAGACCGGACCGGCGAAGGCGACAACCGCAACTCAATGGGCTCGCTGGTCGATCTGGTGCTGGCCTTGCGCTGAGCCGCGCCCCTGCCACGCCGGGCGGCTCGCATGGGGCGGGCTTCAGCCCGCCATGCCGCCACTCCCACTTTCCCGCAAAATCCGGGTCGCCGCATTCCCGCAGGATCCGGTTCGCCGGGCGGCACCCGAATGGCCATGATCCTCCTCGCACCCCTCGCGCATAAGGATCCCGCCATGATCACCCGCCTTGCCCGTCGACATGCTCCGGCCCGCCGCCGCATCTCTCTGTGGGCCGGAGCATGTCGACGGGCAAG
>JAUIBJ010000787.1 GCA_030428025.1 Alphaproteobacteria bacterium | reverse complement strand
CCTGATCCGGGAAGCGGCGGATCGATTCCACCAGGTACTGGTAACTGTCGCGGTCACCCGCGATCGCCTGCCCCATGCGCGGGATGATGTGGAAGGAATAGAGGTCATAGACCTTCTGCATCAGCTCGTTCGGGATCTGGCTGAATTCCAGCACCATCAGCCGCCCGCCGGGGCGAAGCACCCGGAACGCCTCGTTCAGCGCGTCCTGCGGGCGGGTCACGTTCCTGATGCCGAAGCTGATGGTGTAGACGTCGAAGCTGTTGTCGGCGAAGGGCAGGGCCATCGCGTCGCCCACCACCCAATCCAGGCTGTCGCCCAGGTCCTCGGCCTCGGCCCGCTTGCGCCCCTCGACCAGCATCGCCTCGGTCAGGTCCAGCACCGTTGCATGGCCCTCGCCCGCGCGCGCCAGAAAGCGAAAGGCGATGTCGCCCGTGCCGCCGGCCACGTCCAGCAGGCGCTGGCCCGGGCGGGGTGCCAGCCAGTCCATCATCGCATCCTTCCAGATGCGGTGGATGCCAAAGCTCATCGCATCGTTCATCACGTCATATTTCGACGCGACAGAGCCGAACACGCCCCGCACGCGGCCCGCCTTTTCGTCTTCGGGAATCTCCTGATAGCCGAAATGCGTGGTTTTCTGGGTCATCTGGTGCGCCGGGCCTTGTCGTTTCAGGTCACCGCCCTTCTTATAGGGCGCCCGGGGGCGGTTACAATCCGCCCCGTGACCGCCAGAGGAATCGCATGCCCGAATTGCCGGAGGTTGAGACTGTTCGCCGCGGGCTGGTGCCGGTGATGGAAGGGGCGCGCATCGCCCGGGTCGAGGTGAACCGCCCCGACCTGCGCTGGCCCTTTCCGCCCCGCATGGCCGATCGGCTGAACGGCCAGACCGTGCTCGCCCTGCGGCGGCGGTCGAAATACATCCTTGCCGATCTCGGCTCGGGCGAGACCTTGCTCATTCATCTGGGCATGTCCGGCCGAATTCTTGTCTCCGGCGATCCGCTGGGCCACTTCGTCCATGACCACCCCGCACCGGAGAAACATGACCACGTGGTCTTTCACCTCGAAAATGGCGCACGCATCACCTTCAACGATCCCCGACGTTTCGGTGCGATGGATCTCTTTGCCACGCGCGATGCCGACCGCCACCCGCTTCTGCAGAAGCTGGGGCCGGAACCTCTGGGCAATGCCTTTCACGAGGCGCATCTTGTGGCGGCCTTCAGGGGCCGAAAGACCCCGGTTAAATCGGCCCTTCTCGATCAGCGAATCGTGGCTGGTCTCGGCAACATTTATGTTTGCGAGGCGCTCTTTCGCGCCCGGATTTCCCCCAAACGCCGCGCCGGGGCGATTTCCCCGGAACGTGTGGGGGCGCTTGTCGTGGCGATACGCGCGGTGCTGACCGACGCGATCGCGGCCGGCGGCTCTTCGCTGCGCGATTACCGGCAGGCCGATGGCGAACTGGGCTATTTTCAACACAGTTTCGACGTTTACGGGCGCGAGGGCGACTCCTGCCGCACTCCCGGTTGCGCGCGGCCGGTGCGCCGCATCGTCCAGTCTGGGCGGTCGACCTTCTACTGCGCCCGGTGCCAAAGATAAGGTTG
>JAUIBJ010000135.1 GCA_030428025.1 Alphaproteobacteria bacterium | reverse complement strand
GGAATTAATGCAAATAAACGGCGAGATGGAGAAATGCGACAAACAAGACGACCTAAAGGGTTATCTTCGAATGAACCAGAACTTCCATTTCACGCTTTACCGCGCATGCCAGAATGACGACATGATCGACATGATCGAACTCTTGTGGATGCGCTATGGACCGCTCATGAACATCGTTCGAAGCGGTGATTTATCACGCACCGGACATGCCAAACACGTCGCAGTAATAAACGCCGCGAAAATTTCTGACGGCGAAGGCGCAGCTGAAGCTATTGCTGCCGATATAAGGGACGCGGCAAAAGCAATCCGCGAAAAGATATTCTCGACAAGCACCCGGAAGTAGAATTGCAGATCTGACGGAGCCGATCTCGCAAGATCGCACCTCGGCGAATTCTGGTTTTCGCCGTAAGCAGTGTGCTACGGGATGTGAACCTTCCGCCACGACGGCGACGTCAAAGCTTACGCCAATGACGTCGATTTCCTGGTCCTCGAATGCACCTGATCCGAAAGAACGCTCTACAGTTCTTTTTCCCTTTAACCTCAACTCGTCAAGCTACGCTTGCGCTGAAGGCAGCCATCGAAATTCGTTTACAGTTGCCGTCCAAGCCATTGAATTCTTTGGTGCCAAATTCGCCTGCGTTTACACATATTCCTTTCGTTTTCAATGAAACGCGAGGGATTGCAAATCCGTGTACACCGGTTCGATTCCGGTACTCGCCTCCACCTTTTTCCCTCCTCGATCAGGTTAACCGACAGGCGGCAGCGTGTTCCTGGCCGCGGTCCGGAAAGGATGCGCATGAGGCCGTCACCTTGCGCGCCAGCGCCGACGCGGTTGTGGCGATGCAATCCGGCCGCGCCGTCGAGGCCGGTCCGCAAGGTACCGCCTTCACCACCTCCCACGATCCCTATATCAACTTCCTGCTCAGCCCGGTGCCAGGAAAGGACCCGACTGCCGCGGCCGTGCGCAGCAATACCGCCCGACCGGACGCAACGAATTGGAGGATCCGTCCATGCCCCCAGCACCCGATATCGCCCCCCTGGTCGAAGGGCTGCACCGGCTGTTCCAAAAAAGCGGCCACAAAGCGGTGGCACGCATCCTGGAAAACTGGCCCGAAAGGGGCCGCGCGGACCGGGCCGTGCCGCCACGGGACCTGCCGGTCACCGCCTTCCTGCCCGAGGCTCTCGGAAACGCGCCCAAGGACACCGCGCCACTGGTGCGCGAACTGACGGGGCGGGCTCCGCATCTGCACTGGCGGCAGACCTATTCCGAAGACGATCTCGGCGCGGACTTCCTGCGCCTCTACGGTTGGACCACGATGTTCGGCCCCGACGGTTACGTAGACAGTGACCGGCTGCTGTCGGGCTTCCTGTTCCTGGGGCCCGGGGTGGAATACCCCGTGCACAGGCATTCGGCCGAGGAGGCTTATCTCGTGCTGTCCGGCGAGGCGTCCTGGAACATCGCCGGCGCCGGCTGGCAGCGCCGGCCTGCCGGCACCATCGTTCACAACCCGCCCTGGCAATTGCACGGCATGCGGACAGACCGGGGCCAGCCTCTGCTGATCGGCTATCTGTGGAACGCAGGAACCATCGAAAAATCCCAGATCATGGGCTGATGCCATCGCGGTGGGCCGGCGTCGGCTGTTCGACCGCGGGTCTTTCATCGAGGTCGTGGTCGTAACGACTGGCTGTGCGCAGGCCGCGGCCGGTGCAGGACAGCCTGCCAGACGAACGTGTCAGCGCCGGCCCGTCAGCACGCGGCTGATGCTTCTGAGGGGGGCGGTTATCCGCCAGGACCGGCTGCTTTCCAGATCGGCAACCCGGGCTTCGGCCTTCTTCGACTTGTCAGTCATCTTCTTCAGCTTGTCTTTCAGATCGGCCGTTTCCTTCTCGGCCACCTTCGATGTGGTGCGAACCTCCTCAAGCTCGGCCTGAAGCTTCCGCATCTGTTCGCTGTCCTGGCTCGACTTGGCCTGGGCCTGTTCCAGCTTGGTCTCGGTATCGAGGAGGAGTTGCGCGATCTGGGTCAGTTCGCGCACCTGCGACTCCACGCTGTGCTCAAGTTCGCGCACCTGCTCGGCGTCCCGCGCCACGGCGGCCGCATGCGAAAGCCGCTCCTCGTTGAGCTGGTCGGTGACAGATTTCAGGCTGCCCTCCAGCCGGGCGATCTCCTGCTGGCTGGCGTTGAGACTGCTTTCGCGTTCCGACAGAAGCGTCGAGATGTTGGCCATGTCCGAGGCATGCTGCCGCGCCATTTCGTCCCGACTGGCCAATTCGTGCTGCTGGCGGCCGATCTCGGCGCGCAACGTCTCGATCTGCCGGGTCTTGTCGGCAACCTCTGATTTCGCCTCGGCAAGCTGCTGGGCGGTCTGTTCGGCCTCGTGGGTACGCTGTTCCAGATGGCTTCGGGTCTGGGCGAGTTCGTGCTTAAGAGCGGCAAGCTCGGCCTTCGCCTGTTCCAGTTCCGCCTCCAGCCGGTTGGAGCGGTCGCTTTCGGCCGTGTGCTCGGCGACGGCGCTGTCGAGTTTGCGGGTCAGCGTGTCGACAAGCGTGTTCCGCTGCTCGAAATCCTGCTGCAATTCGACAAGCTTCGCCGCGCGCGTCTCGCTTTCAGTCAGGGCCTCCGCCAGCTTCTGCCGCAGTTCCTCGACGGTGTTGCCGCTGTCGGAAAGCTCGGATTCCAGCCCGGATTTCTCTTCGTTGAGGCGGGCGATGTCCTGCTGATGCCGCGTGGTTTCGGATTGCGCATCCGAAAGCTGCTGCCGAAGCTCCTTGACGGTGCTGCCGCTGTCGGACAGCTGCGCCTGCAGGTCGGACTTCTCGTCGCTGAGCCGGCTTAGCTCGGCGATCTTGTCCTTCAGCGCTCGGGAGGTCTGCTGTCCGACCTCGACAAGACGGTGAAAGGCCGGCGCGGCGGTGTCGAATTCCTCGCGGATCCGGTCGAGGGTTGGCAGGTCATCCTCATTCTCGCCGGACTCGGCCCAGCTTTCGACGATGCGATAGATGTCGCGAATCCATTCCGAAATCATCGGGCTGCGCAGCACCTTGTCCGGAGAGTCGGAGAAATGCTTCAGGTCCGGCGCAAGGAACTCCTCGACTTCGCCTGCCACCTTCCTGGTCATGCGCGGCAGCTTGACGTCCAGCGCCTCCTGCAAGCCCTCGGCCATTTCCGCCCAGCTGGTCATCACCCGCTCATAGGAGGTGAAGTAGCGGGGCCTGCCGCGGGAGTCGCGCTCTGCGTCGAGGATGTGGCGAATCCAGAGCAGCATGCCCAGATCGAGGCCGATGCCATCGCGCCGTTCCAGCGACCGGGCCACTTCGAGCGGATGGCGATGCGTATGGACGACAAGAGGCGCGCAGCCCTCGTGATCCAGCACGTCGAACCACAGGGGAAGCAACCGGCAGATGCGCGGGTCCTTCATCACGAACAGGCGCGAGTCGCCGAACTCCTCTCGCAGAGCTGTGGCGATCCGGTCGCGGTATTCCTCGGCGCGGGCGCTCTCGAACCAGCCCTGATTGACCGGCAGCCAATCGTCCCAGCTCGATCCGGCGGAGTGCAGCAGCTGATCGTGCAGAACATGGAATTTCGAGGACTCGAAATAGCCCTTCGGATTGTTCGGATCGGCCTTCATCGGGGTCGCGGGCAGATCGCATCCCAGGATCGACAGCGTTCCGGCCAGAGCCGAGGTGCCCGAACGATGCATCCCGAGAACCAGCACTGCCTTTCGCGACGATTTTTCCGATTTCGCACTCATTGGAACCTCATGTGGTTTCTTTCGGCCCGCGCCTCCCCGGTCAGGCGCTTCGCGTCAGGGCGCAAACTCCGGAAGCCTGTACCAGCTCTTCAGGTCAAGCCCGGTCAACAGCTCCGTGCGTTTGAGATCATGGTTGAACCTGTCCTGAAGGTCGCTCAGTTCCTGCATCGAAAACCGGGGCAGTTCGGTTTGGGGCAGGTTGTCGCTCTTGCGCACGGTCAGGCTTTCGCCGTCGAAGTCGAGGGGCAGCCCTGCATTGATCTGCCCCGACGGCACGGATTTCATCGGCGCGATCCCGAGGAAATCCGTGGCCTGGCGGACAAAGGCCTTTGGATCCCGGACCAGATCGTCAAATTTCATGAACAGGAACGTGTCGTTCGGATAGCCGTTCAGCCAGCCGGCGATCGATTCGGCATAGAGCGACGTGAGATAGGGCGACAGCTGTATACCCAGGCTGTTGGCATCGCTCAGGGTCATTCCCGGCGCATAGCGCCCACGGCGCCAGTTATGAATGAAAAACGACACCGCCTTGTCGACGGGATGCCGCAGGCAGACGATCATGCGCGGCGTGTCCGGCACGAAGCGATGGAAGTTTTCCCGCACCCGCGGCCACTGAAGATAGGTTGTAGAACCTTCCCCGCGCCAGGTCTCGTCGCCGGCGCCGGCGAAATAGGTTCTCAGATAGTCTTCATAGTCAGCCCGTTTACGCACCTTCTTCTGCGAAAAGAACATGGTTTCCTTGGGCTCGGTAAAAAACACGTCGGGATGGTTGGCCAAAGCGCGGGCCAGGTAGGTCGTACCGGCCTTCTGAGCACCAAGAACAAATAGATTGGGCGCCTTCATCTTGCGCGGACTTCCTTCATTCGATTTTGCGACTTCCCTTTACCCGACCCGATCGGGAGGAACCAGCGGCATCTCGCCCCATCCCGGTTTCGGTCGGCCCGGGGCCAAAGCCCTTCGGCAGTTTCTGGCATAGTCTTCTTCGTCGACCGGCTGGTCAGGTTGCGGAAACGGGCCCTCTGCCGGACGGCTGCCGAACCCGGGCGCCGGAGGCATCTCGCCCTTGTCCCCCGATCTCGGGCACTGGCGGTCAGTGCGCAGCCCTCCTGAAAATCATCACAGGATGCCAGTCATAGTGGCTGACGCTGCTGGCATAGCGCTTCGAGCCTTGACCGACAAAGCCCAGGCGCTCGACTTTGGCCGTGAACTCCGGGGTTTCGGGCAGCCCGGCGATGAACAATGTCCCCCCCGGGGACAGGATGCGGGCCGCTTCGGCCAAGCGCCGATCTGCCGCCTTGCCGTCGTCGGGCAGGCCGTTCAGCAGGATTACATGCAGCCTGCCCTTGGCCAGATCGGTCGACCCGGCCCGGGCCAGTTCGGAATCGAATTCCTCTCCGGTGTTCACCCGTCCCTGAAACTGCTCGCGCCAGAATTTCTGGATCGACTCGGGCACATCGACCGCCATGGCCAGCAGCCGCCGGTACAGCAGGATCGATTCGGCAAGCGCGCGGTGGATCGACCGAGCCCGCCGGGTGGAGCCGCAATGCGGGCAAACGGCCTCGCCGTTCAGATCGGAAAAGGCAGCGCTTTGCCGTCCGCAGGCATTGCAGTGAGCCACCTCCCGTCTGGCGATGGCGTCGAGCGCCGGCAATTCGTCCAGCCTCGGGGGGTGCAGGGCCGCGTGGGTTTCGTCGATCCGGTGCATCAGCCCCGGCCGCGTCTTGTTGAACAGCGCCATCACGCCCGGCACCTCACCCAGCTTCCAGCCGCAGCTTTCCACGTAATAGCTGAATTCCACATCCGTCGAACTGTGCGGAACCGCATCTGAAAACCCGCCTATCCGGTCGATCATGGCCCGGCGGAGGATGAAGAACCCGCCCTGGACATGGCTGAACTCGCGATCGGGGTTTTCCGTGGCGAAGTGCGGATTGCGGAACTTGTCGAACAGCTGTTGCGCCTGCGGATAGTCCCGACCGTAGAGATAGCTGGGCGAATAGCACAGCGTGCCCGCCTGCCCGACCTCGGGATGAGCGTTCATGTAGCTGACGAAGGTCTTTTCCCACCCGTAATCGGTGGTCATCCCTTCCTTGCCGCAGACATAGATGGCGTAGTCGGAGCGGCCATGCTCCAGACAGATATTGGTGCCCGGGCCCACAAGGGCGTTTTCGCGGTTCAGGACAAGGGTGAAATTCTCCCGTTCTCCGTAGACCCCCAGCAGATGCGACAGCGTGTCCGGACCGCTGCCGTTGTCGCACACCACGAGGTGGAAGGGCAGCGAGGTGAACTTGTAGAGCCGCCGGATCACCTCGGAGACCTGAGCCAGGTTGTTCCAGCTGACGATCATCAGGTCGATGGTCTCGTTCGCCCAGACCCGCAACAGGTTCTCGACCAGATCGGGACCGTTGTGATTGCGCCGCAGCCGGGCCTCGGCGTTGACGATGAGGCAGTCCACGGCAGTGTCCGGAAGGGCGTAGAAGCCGCGGATCCTCGCGGCCAGTTCTTGGGGGTCCGGGTCGCAGACAAGGCCGGTAATGTTATCGCTGACAAGATCGGGAATGCCGGCAACCTCGGTTGTCAGCACCGGCAGACCTGCGGCCATCGCCTCCATCAACGTCGTGGGAATGCCGTCCATGTCCCCGTCATGCGCGCGCACGCTGGGGCAGGCGAAAAGGTCGTGCTTCCGGAATACGTCGAGCAGGGCCTCGCGCCCCTTGACCGGGCCGTGCAGCTTGACGTTCTCTATCTTCTGCTCGGCGATCAGGGTCCGGTAGCTCTCTTCAAGCTCGCCATAGCCGTAGATGTTGATGGTGATCCCGTCCTTCTCGAGCAGCTTGCCGGCCCGGATCAGCCGGTCCAGGCCCTTTTTCTCGGCAAAGCGCGAGACGGCGCAGATGCTTCGGGTCTTGCGCTTTTCGCGCTCCGCGATCTTTCCGTCCGCAAACAGATCTGGATCGACGCAGTTGGAATTGATCATGATCTTGTCGCGCGGCACGCCGCGGCTTTCGAGAAACCGGCGATGAAAGCGCGACAGCGTGAAGATCTTCCGGCAATAGGGCGAGCGGGCGAATTCGCTGATCCTGTTCTTGATCGCGTTCTTGTAGCGGAAGATGTCCTGCGCGTGGGCGATGCATGTGAAGGGAATTTCGGCCTTCTCGCAGGCGGGCCAGACCATGTCGGTCACCGTCGGATAGACGAAATGCGCATGCACGGCCGTGCGGCCGGTCTCCTTCAGACGCTCAGCCAGATGGTCGGCATCGCGCACCTTTTCCCATTCGATGTCGAAATCCGGTTTGAAATCCGGATAGGGGGACTGCTTGCAGTAGACGCGCACGTCATGGCCCTGCGCCTTGAGCAGTCGCAGTTCGTTCAGCACGAAGGTTTCCGAGGGCACCGGGAAATGCCAGCAGAAATAGGCGATCCGGAGCGCCTCGCGCGGCGTCGGGCGCAGATCGGCGCGGGCGGGAAGCACCATGCGGCGGGGCGCGGGTGCGGGCTCGGACAGCAACCCGTCGTACACCGCGCGCATCTGCTGCACATAGGCCTCGCGCCCGAAGCGTTCCGTCACCTCGGCCTGGGCCGCCCGGCCCATCCGCTGCAGCAGGTCGCGGTCGCCGGCAAGGCGGAGGATGGCACCGGCCACGGCTTCCTTGTCGGAGAGGGCAACGACGAAGCCGGTCTCGCCGTGACGCACGAATTCCGGCGGCGCGCCATAATCGTAAACGATCACGGGGCGCCGGGCCGCCATCGCCTCCAGCACGGTCCGGCCGAAGGATTCCTTGAAGTTCGACAGGTTGAGCAGCAGATCGATTTCCGCGATGGCCTTGGCCGGTGTGTCGCGGTAACCGAGGATCTTCAGCGATGCGGGCAGTTTTCCGGCTTCGATCTCGGCCGCGATCTCGGCCGTATGTTCTGTTTCCGGGCCGATCAGGTGAAACTGAACGTCCGGCCGCTCTTTGGCCACGCGCGCGGCCACCTGGGCGAAATCCCAGATGCCCTTCTTGGGGATGTTCGAACTGACCAGACCGACCCGCAACACTCCGCCGGCCGCCGGGGCCGGCAGGGCCAGCAACTCGTCGAAATCGACGGTGTTGTAGACCAGGTCGGGCGTATGGCCCGCGATCGTGAAATTCGAGCGCG
>JAUIBJ010000001.1 GCA_030428025.1 Alphaproteobacteria bacterium | reverse complement strand
ACCACCGGGTCGCCGATGCGATCCTGTGGCTGACCGGTTATGACCCCGGCCTGATCCTGACCGGTTCCGCCGCGGCCATCGTGTTTGCCTATTTCGTGCGCTTCTTCGCAATCGCCCAGGGGGCGACCGATGCGGCGTTCGGGCGCATCTCGCCCTCGCTTCCCATGGCAGCACGGTCGCTGGGCCGGACGGCGGGGGGCACGCTTGCGGAGGTCTATCTGCCGCTGATGAAGGGCTCTGTCGGAACCGCGCTCCTGCTGGTCTTTGTCGATTGCGTCAAGGAACTGCCGGCTACGCTGCTGCTGCGTCCCTTCAACTACGACACTTTGGCCACGAGGGCACATGAGAAGGCGAGCCTTGAGAATATCGGCGAGGCCGCGCCGCCCGCGCTTCTGGTGATGCTGGTAGGTCTTGTAGCCGTGGCCTTCCTCGCCCGCGCCAATCTTCGTGCTCGCCAACGCTGACATACTTGCACCGAAAGGCCACCCGGTCTATGTGCGATGAAGTGCCCCTATAGCTCAGCTGGTAGAGCATCTGATTTGTAATCAGAGGGTCGGCGGTTCAAGTCCGTCTGGGGGCACCAGTTTTCCATTTTGAAACAATACCTTGACCCAACTTGCCCGGCTGGTCCGTCCGAGCGTCCGAGGCTGTCCGGTTCGGACGGACCCCTCATTCCCGCCACCAGATATGAAACGCTTCGCGCCAGGTGCAGCGGTGCGAGAGCTTCACATAGGCGATCTGGATCCCGCTGGCAGCCAGGACCGCCGCCACGATGATCGCCGGGATGACCAGGGCATAACCGATTGTCTGCAAAACCATTACAGTCCCGCCTTTCCGATCTTGGGGATCACGCTTTCCCGTTCGACGACGCGCAGGACGCGGCCGTCGCGGAGGATTGCGTGTTCGTTTCGTTCGATCCTGACGTACTGCAGGATCGGGTTGCGCTCATCGCGGCGAAGCGCTTCGGTCTTGCGCCGGGCCGCCCGTTCCCGGGCATTGGCTGCAAGGTGCAACGCCAAGACGTTGGGCCGAGACGGATACGTACACATCACACGCCCCCCTCGATCCGGCGCGTGCGGCGGGCGTCGGGGAAATTGATGTCGTGCTTCTGGCAGATCCAGACCACCGAGTTATAGGGCAGGTTCAGGACCTCGGCCGCCTCGACCCGGCTCATGCCGGCAAGGGCCGCGTTGCGTACCGCCATGACCCGGTCGGCCGGGACAACGCGGCGCGGCGGGGTGACGGCCGGCAGAGCCTGGCGTTGTGCGCGGATCAGGTGTTCGCCTTTCCAGCCATCGTCAAACATGGGCGGCCCCCATCTTGCGATCGCATTCGTGCAGCATGAGCATGTCGAACAGGGGTTCGCACCGGCTGAAGGCGTCATAGAGCTCTTCGTCCGGGCTGGCCTGAACCAGGCGGCGCAGGTTCGCCCAGAGATCTCGCGCCTTGGCGGGCGTCATCGGGGTTTCGTCGGGCATGTCAGTGGACCGCATGCTTGGCGGCTCCTCTCGTTTTTTGTTCAGAGACCCAGTGGGTGAACGCCGTTTCGATTGCAGCGAGGCATCCGTCGCAATGGCATCCGAAAGTCTGAACCAGAACGCCATCTTCGACGGCAACGAAGGTGGCCGCCGTGCCGACATGCGCGCGCCCGGCCTCTGTTTCTTCGCGACATGCCCGAGAGAAATTGTCGTGCGCCGCTTCAATGCGTTTGTTGTCCGCCGTCCTCATGCCTGTTTCCTTTCCTCGCTCTTCTTCTCCGGCCGCCGCACGGCGCCGATGGCGCGCAGGAGGCCCATGATTTCGGGCGCCATGTAGACGTCGCCCAGGTACTGATCTTCGTCCGCCGTGTTGCCGAGCACGTCGGCCACATCGCCCTTCTCGGCCCCGCCCGCGCGCGCGAGCCGCCCGAAGGTGCGCCGCAGGTCGCGGAACTGCAGGCCCTTGAGGCCCGGATTGCCCGCCGCGATCGCGGCCGCGCGGACCTCTTCGAACCGCGCGCGGAAGCGGTCGGGCGTGAAAGCGGTGCCGGTGCGTTCGTCGACCAGGAGCGCGCCCGTCCCGTCGTCCTCGAGGCGCGGGCGGATCCGCGCGACCAGGTCCGGGCTGAGCGGCAGAACCGACGTGTTGCCGCGCTTCGACCGGGTCAGCTGCCAGGTCCAGAGCGCGAGCGGTTCGGCCTCGCCCGTGTCGATCGAGATCTCGCGGAAGAGCGCGCGATCGGCCTCGACGATGTCGGCCTGTCGCTGGCCGGTCAGGGTCGCGATGAAGATCGCATGCCCGACCGAGGCGAGGCCGAGCCTGTCGGCCGCCGCCACGAGCGCGTCGAAATCGTCCCAGCTGGCGGTGCGCCGGCGTCCCTTGGGGATCTCCATCCCCAGCCTGGCGCAGGGGTTCGACCCTTCCGGGCGCCAGCCGCGCAGCTCGGCATGGGAAAACAGGATCGAGAAATGCCGGATCAGCGCGATCGCCATCCACTTGCCGCGCCTGTCGTAAAGGGTTTCGTACCAGGAATTGATCACCGGCTTGGTGAAGTCGGCGATCAGCTCGTCCCCCCATTTCTCGCGGATGTTCGCGAAGAACTGGCGGTACTTGATCTTGGTGGTGGGGCTCTTCTTGCGGAACTTCAGGCTGGTCGCGACATAGTCGTCGATCACATGGCCGACCGTCAGCCCCACGGCGCGCCGGCGCGGCGTCTTGCCCGCCTCGCGGTTCAGCTTCTCGGCCTCGCGCCGCGACCAGGTCAGGCGCGTCTCATCCAGCTCGACCGGCGTCATGCCCTTCGCCCGCGCCTCGGCAGGGGGTTCCCACCATATCCGCACCGAGCCATCCGCGCGCGGCCGTTCGCGCAGGCCGCGCGGCGGATCGGGGATAAGGCGGGCAGGGCGCTTTGGCATTGTAGCTCCTCGTGGATAGGCTTAGGGGGCGGCCCGGAAGTGGTCGATCAGATCATCCTCTCCGATCCCCATCACGGCGCCGCCGTTGATGCCGACGATGCCAAATCGAAGATAGGTCTTGTGCTCCAACGCGGCGGCCATATGGGGAATGTTCTCAACCTCGGCGCCGGTGGCGTTGATGCGGACCCGCCACTGATCGGTTTCGCCTTCCCAGGGACGATCGAGTTGATCGACGCGCTCGGCGCCGTTCCTGACGGCCCATGCGACAATCTCTGCAAACAGTTCCGTCACCCGCATCACTCACCCCCATCGCCCGGCAGGGGCCGGGGTTTCGGTGCCGGGCGGACCGGGCAGGCGGGATGCGGGCCCATCATTCTGCTGCCCCGTCATCCGTGAATTTGTCGGTAATCGCCCAGGTGATCGAACAGGCGGTGTTGGCGAGCCGGATGACGTCGATGTCTCCGCTTGGGTGGCGCGGGCAATTCGGGCCCGACAGCAGCCCTTGCGTGACCACCGGCAAAAGATCGCGGGACAGCCTATTGCAGGCGACCCGGAAGCGCTCGGCCGCTTCCTCGATCGCGCGGGCTTCGAACCGGTTCTTGGCGGGATCGCTCATGCCTGCCTCGCATAGTCCATGAGCCGCACCACGTTGGTGCCGGCGGGGATCTGCGGCACGGCCGGGGTCTCATCCTTCGGGCGGCCCTGGGCGGCGATCCAGCCCTCGACCATGTCGCGGCGCCATTTCAGCGGGCGCTTCCAGTGCGGCATCGGCAGGGGAAAGCCGTGATCATCCTCGAGCTCGGCGCGCCGGCGCAGGAACTGTTCGGGCGTGGTGCAGAGCAGGTCCGCAACCGCGCCCGTGTCGATGAAGGACATGCCGGTCATTGCCCGTCTCCCGAATTGCGCGCGTCCTGGACATAGCCGAAGCGGTCCATCGACATGCCGAAGTCGTTCTGGATCGCGTCGAGCTCGTCCTCGATGTCGGGATCCTCGGCATCCAGCCAGTCGAGGAAGGCGGGCCAGAAGTACCACGCGGCGGCCATGATGGCTGCGACGGGCACGGCGCCGATCCAGAAAATCGTGCTCGGGGATATTTCGGAAAACATGCTCTGCCTCTTGATGTTTCCCGGCCGTGCCGCCTGCCGGCCGGGCGTTGAGTGGTGGCGGGGAGGGGGAGCGAGCAACAAACCCCTGGACGGCCCCCGCCCAGTGTTCAGATGGCGCGGCCGAGGGTCATCTGCAGCGCCTTGGCGGCGTTGACCGTGTTGCGCCAGCCGTGGCGGACGGTTTCGGAAAGCGGCACGGGCGCGCTGTCGTGGGGAACCTCGGGCGCCTTGGCCAGCATGAGCCCGCCCCAGAGCTGCAGCGCCTCGAGCGCCCAGTTGAAGCCGCGGCGTTCATCCTCGGTCATCGGGCGCGCCAGCGGCGGGCCGAAGCCGGCCGGTTCGGGGAAGATTTCGCCGGTCATGGCCGGCGGCAGGTCAGTCCTGGAAGACATGGGCAACTCCTCGTTCGCAGGTCTCTGCGAGAAGAGTTAGGAGTGACCACCTGTCACTGTCAACTGAAAATGTTAGAAAAACTGAAAATAGTGTCAGTCGCGCCTGTCAGACTGGTTAAGCCAATCGTTGCCGGTGGCTCTCTTCAGCCATCGCATGAACCACACAACGCCAAATGCGATCAGCACCACTATAGCAATGCCTGCCAGCTTGGCTGTCAGCCGACCTGCGTCGCTCAAAACGAATTCCTGCATGTCAGTTTCTCCAACTTGCCGTGACCCGCCCCCGGATCACCACGTTGACCCCGTCCACCACATGCACCCGCCGGTCGTCAGGATCGGGCGAGGCCGCGACCAGGACCGGCGGTTCATAGCGCCTGAGCAGGGTAAAGGCCGTGCCCTTGGTGTTGTCATAGACCTGCGCCACGACGATATCGCCCTGCCGCACACGCTCTGCCGCATGGGTATCGACCAGCATCATGTCGCCCGGCATGTAGCCCATAAGCGACAGAGCCGGGCTTTTCACCTGCCAGACATCGACGCCGGGCCGTTCGCCATGCGCCTGCGCCACCGTGTGAACGGCGCGATCTTCGGCATCCTTGCCCTTCCAGGGCGCCACATCGCTTTCGGAAAAGCCGGGGCGAAGGGTCTGCGCCTGTTGTTCATCCATTACGCCGGCGTGCTGAAGGACCTCATCCAGAGGCGCGTCGAGGGCCTGAGCGAACGCCTTCGCCCATTCGAGGCTCATCCTCTGGTGGCCGTTCAGGATGTGCGACACATTAGACCGCGACCTGCCCATGATCTGGGCGATGTCCTCAGCGGTCACGCCCGCGATTTTTTGCCGCTTTCTGAACCACTTGTCATCCATCCGTGACAAGTAGTCACTCACAATCTGAAAAAAACGTCAGTTAGTCTGAAATTTTCAGTTGCCAAATCACGCAGCGCACATCTAGATGTAGCGTTATGAGTGACCACCTGACACCATTTGAGGTAGCGGAGCGCCAGTTCGGATCGCAATCCGAGATCGAGCGCATCCTGGGCCTGAAGCGCACCGCCGGCTATGTCTGGCAGCGGGCGACGAAGACCCGTGCGGCGGGCGATTTCTCGTCCACATGGCAGCAGCGCCAGCTTCTGGACCATGCCCGCAAGTCTGGCATCGTCCTTCTGCCCGAATGGCTGATCCGGGGTGCGACCGAGGCCGAGATCTCGGCCGAGGAAACCCGCGCGGCCGCCATGGCCGCCGCCCATGCCCGCACCCAAGCCGCCGCCTCCCCGATGGAGGCCGCTGAATGAAACGCCGGACCCGCCTTCACCTCGTTGAGCGGGCCCTGCCTCGGTGGCCGGTTCTGATCGGCCGGCCACACCTTGCGCCGCGCGCCGCCTGTCCTGTTTATCCCCATATCCGCCGGTCGCGCGCGGCGCATCTTTTCTTCACCGAACCCCGGCGGCAGCGTGGCAGCACTGCCGTCGGGCAGGCGGCCGGGAGCGAGCAGACATTCCCCCAGGTGGCACCCGGCCGTCATCCTTTTCATGGGGGCGTGCATGAGTGACCAGGTCGCCCTTCACACCGCGCTGGCCGTCGCCATGGCGGCGATCGTCAATGACCTCGATCAGCTGGCGGTCAACGACATGCGCACCCGCGCCGAAGAGCTTCTTGACCATGGCTCGCCCCTCTACCGCGCCTGCACCGGCTTCGCGACCCAGTACCAGGTCTGCCACACCGATCCCGATGCGCTGGCCATGCAGGGCCGGATCCTGAAAGAGGCGGTGCATCGGGAACTGGGGCTGATCCAGGACGCGCCGGCGCGGAGGGACACCGATGGCTGATCCCGCGCGCCGCCTGACCATCGCCGACCAGGCGCTGATCCACACCGCCGCCGCGATCGCGCTTGACGGCGTGATCGACTTCGACCGCGCCTTCTGGCGGCGCGAGCTGGCCGAGATCCTGCCCCGCGTCAATCGCGGCATCCCGGCGCTCGACCGGCTGGCCGAGGAATGTGCCCGGCTGGTCGCCGACGACGGCGGCCCGGCGGAAAGTTTCATCCGCACCGCCATCGCGCGCGAGGTGCAGGCCTATCACAAGCTGAAGGCCGCCGCCGCGCTCGAGGCGCTGCGCAAGGACACCGAAGAAGAGGGGGCTGCGGCATGACGGCGATAGATCTGAAGGTGCTTTTCGATCTGCAGGAGCGGCTGGAAGAAGTCGTCGGCGAATTCAAGATGCCAAAGGCTTCCCGGGTTGTCCTGGAATGGGCCGAGGCTCATGGGATGCTGCCCGATCGCGATCGGGTCATCAATGAGCTGGCGCCGCGACAGCGGCCTGGCACGTTTGAAATGTTCGAGCGGTTGAAAAGATCGTACGCCCCCAAGGTCTACGGCTACGACCTTGCCGCTACTGATCCCGACCCGGCGCCCCAGGGGGCCGCGCCGGCGACGGACCCCGCCGCCCCGCCTTCCGGCACCGAAGAGGGGACGCTCCCCCCCGATGACGCGGATGCCGTCGAAAGCGCGGGCGGCGGGAATGAGATACCAGCGGGCCCGCAGGCCTCTGACGGGAAACCCGAGCCAAAGGCAGCCCGGGACTTAAACGCGGTGGCTGACCGCCCGGAAGAGGATAAGGCCCCGAAGGACGCAGAGCGGACCACACTCGACGTCGCGTCCGGGCCGGGGGATGCGGGCCCCGGCCCATCCGCACCCAAGGCGGGTGCGTCCTGGACTGACGAAGAGGATGCCCGCGCGATCGAGCTGCGGCAGCGAGGCATGATGCGCAAGGACATCGCCGAAGCGCTCGGCCGCCCGCTGCAGTCGGTGAAATTCAGGTTCAGCAAGAAGCTGAACGCCATGATGGACAGTGAGACAGCCGGGAAACCGGCACCGGAGGGCGGGGCGGAAAGCGGGGTGACTGCAGCGGCCCAATTCGCGGAGAATGCCCCGGCCGGGGCGGCGGACCAAATCGGGATACAGAAGGCACCAGTTGTCCACCCACCCGCCGCCCCGAAGCCCGCCCCGAAAAAGGCCGTGACGGTCGAGGCCAGCATCAACGGGGCGCTTAACGCGCTCGGCTACAAGCGGCCGTGGACGGCCCTGATGGACCATGATCTGGCGCAGGACTTCGGCAACAGCCGGCCGCTGGCCGAGATCGCCGCCGATTTCGGCCTCGATGCGCGGGTCATAAAGGACCGCTGGAACGCTTTGAAATCCGCCGCCGACGGCAACACCAAGGCGCTGGTCGCCGTGCTGGAACTGCGCGCGGAAGCGGCCCTCATCAAGGCCGCCGAGTAACCAAAACGGAGAAAACCCATGTCGAACTACGGGCGTGAACAGCCCTTCTACAAACGTCTCGCGGCGTCCTTCAATGCCCTTCTGGGGATCGAGGCCGGATATTTCGGATCGACCCCGAGGGCCAAGGTCAAGGGTGCCGGCGTCCTGCGCGCCGAGGCCCGGCTCCTGGCGCATCGCCGGGCACAGGTCGAGCGGCTGGGCGATCACTACGGCAAGGTCACCATGACCCGCCAGATCCGCCGGCAGATGGAACGCAAGGCGGCCAAGCAGGAACGCCAGGCCATCGCCGCCGAGCTGCGGAGAATGAGTTTCAACGAGCGCCGCGATCGCGGCCTGATCATCGGAGGGATCGCCTGATCCCATGACCGGGCGCCAGACATATTCGATCGACCAGATCAAGGACATGCTTCTGGCGCGCATCGACCAGGTGGTGCATCACTATGCGCCGCCGGCGCCCGGTTCCTATACCCTTCACGGGCAGTATTTCACGCTGAACCCCGGCCGGGCCGACAATTCCGTCGGCTCTTTCGTCGTCTACATGACCGGCGCCAAGGCCAGCCGGTGGTGCGACTTCGCCATGTCCGGCCGCGAGGGCAGGGGCGATATCCTCGACCTGATCGCGCTCAATCTGGGCTGCAGCCTGAAGGATGCGCTGGCCGAGGCGCGCCAGTTCCTCGGCCTCGATTACCTCTCCCCGGAAGATACCCGCCGCCACCGCGAGGCGGCCGAGCGGGCGAAGCGCCTGCGCGCCGATGCGGCCGCGAAGGACCGCGAGAAGGCCGAGAAGCGCCGCGCCATGGCCGCGCGGCTCTGGCTCGAGGGGCGCGAGATCCCCGGAACCCCGGCCGAGGCCTACCTGCGCGACACGCGCGGGATCCGGCTGACGGATCTGCCGCGCACACCGCACGCGCTGCACTTCCACCCGAACTGTTTCTACAAGCACATCGACCCCGAGACGGGCGAAGTCATCGAGGGGCGTTTCCCGGCCATGCTGGCCATCGCCTGCGACCGTGCCGGCAAGATCGTGGCATGCCACCGCACCTATCTGGACCTTTACGACGGCGCCTGGCGCAAGGCGCGCGTGCCTGAGCAGAAGAAGGTCCTGGGCAACTACAAGGGCGCCGCGATCCGCCTCTGGTCCGGGATGGGTCCGCGCGGCGGCAAGCAGCGGCTGAGCGAGCTGAAGCCCGGCGCCCATGTCTATGTCGCCGAGGGCATCGAGGACGCGCTGAGCGCGGCCGTGGTCCTGCCCGAGGCGGTGATCCTTGCCGCGATCTCGCTGTCGAACATGGCCGGCCTCTGGCTGCCTGAGACGGTTTCCGACGTCACGCTGATCGCCGACCGCGATCCGGGCGAGCAGGCGCAGAACGCCCTGCAGGCCGCGATCGCCGCCCACGCCACCGCCGGCCGCCGCGTGCGGGTCTGGCAGAACAGCCAGGGCGGCAAGGACCTGAACGACGCGCTGAGGGCGCGCAATGGCAACGAAAACGAACGAGGGGCAGCATGACCAGGACAATTTGCATCTATCACGGCAACTGCGCGGACGGCTTCACCGCCGCCTGGGCGGTCTGGAAGGCGCTCGGCGACAAGGTCGAATTCGTGCCGGGCATCTATGGCGAGGATCCGCCCGACGTAACCGGCGCCGACGTGATCATGGTGGATTTCAGCTATAAGCGCCCGGTCCTTGAGGCCATGTCGGGGCCCGCCCGCTCGATCCTGATCCTCGATCACCACAAGACGGCGCAGGCTGACCTTCACGGTTTCGGCATCGACATGAGCGCCTGGCACCCGCCGTTCGGATGGAAGCGCCACCAGATGAACGTCGCGCAGGACATCTGCGAGGGTATTCCCCACGCCTCGCAATACGTCCTGTTTGACATGGACCGATCCGGGGCACAGCTCGCGTGGGATTTCTTACATCCGGGGCAGCCTCGACCGAAGCTGGTCGACTACGTCGCCGATCGGGACCTCTGGCGGTTCGAATTGACCTGGTCGCGCGAGATCGCCGCGGCGGTTTTCAGCAAGGAATACCGCTTCGATTTCTGGGATGCCATTGCCACCCAGATGGAGGGTCGGGATGGTTTCCGCACCATGGTGGTCGAGGGCGCGGCGATCGAGCGCAAGCACCACAAGGACATCGCCGAGCTTCTGAAGGTCACACGCCGGGAAATGGTCATCGGCGGTCATCGCGTGCCGGTCGCGAACCTGCCATACACGATGGCCAGTGACGCCGCCGGCGCGATGGCCGAGGGCGCACCCTTTGCCGCCTGCTATTTCGATCGGGCGGATGCTCGGGTCTTTTCGCTGCGGTCGCGCGGCGACGGTCTGGACGTCGCGGAGATCGCGGCAAGCTACGGCGGCGGCGGACACCGCAACGCGGCCGGCTTCCAGGCCCCGCTGGGCTGGGAAGGCGACAACCCGGAGGCGGATCAATGAGCGACGAATGGGGGCCGTGGATCGAGCATGATGGGCGGGGATGTCCGGTGCAGCTCGGCCAGCATGTCGAAGTCGAAGGGCACCACGTTGCCTGGGGAAACATCATGCGGCGCGATGGCGTCGTGACGCCGCATGAACTTGGCCACTATTGCTGGATCCAGAGGCACCCCAAGCATGGCCCCTGCGTCATCCGCTACCGCATCCGCCGCCCGCGCGCGCTGCAGAAGCTGGTCGAGCTGGTCGAGACCTTGCCCGCCCCGGAACCTAAGATCGCGGAGCCGGTCTGATGGGCGTCGTCTGGAACGAGCAGGATTGCCTCGATGCGGACCCGTTCGCAGGCGACTTTGGCGATGGCGAGGTCCTGCTGTCCGACAAGATCGTGACCGCAGGAAAGCGACACGCCAATGTCTGCAACATTTGTGGCGGCTCGATCGAGCAGGGCGAGCGTCATCGTGCGCGCGTCGAGGTATGGAACGGCCGCTGCGTCACGACGCGCTTTTGTCCTCAGTGCTGCGCGGCCATGGCAATCTCGTTCGAGGACGATGGTCGGGCATGGGAAGCGCGCGTGAACCTGCATCGGGAGGCGCGCCCATGATCGACAAGCGCCGCCTTCTCCGCGCCTCTCCGCCTTCGGGCCGCAGCGGCCGGACAATTCAGGTCCATCTGAGCGCCGAGGAATATGAACGCCTGTACCTGATGGCCTTCGATAGCGAACGGTCTCTGGCCGACCAGGTCCGCGCGCTCATCGCCGAGGCTCGCGCATGACAGCTGACGCCCCCAACAACGACGACTGGCTGTCGAGCCCGGCCCCCGCACCCAAGGCGGTGGACGGGCATCCGAACGTGCTGCGCCCCGAGGACAAGAAGCCCGCACCATCGAAGAAGGCCCCCAAGCGGCCCGGCAAGGCGAAAACGCTGGCCGAGGAGCTGAAGGACGCCCCTGTCGTGGCCGAACCCTCGGCGAAGCCCGAAAGCGGCGCCCAGGGCGGCCCTGGCGGCGATCCCGGGCCCGCCTCGGCCGATCGGGATCCCGGCCAGGGCCCGACGCCCCCAGGGCGCAAGGCCGGCCGGCCACTGGGCGAGATCTGGGATGGCTGCCCGGTCAAGGCGCTCGGCGTCAACGGCGACTTCTTCTTTTTCCTCGATCGCCACGGGCAGATGCGGATCACCAAGGCCGAAATGAAGCCGAGCTATATCCTCGGCCTCTTCGGCCGCATCGACCTTTTGCGCACCAGGTTTCCGAAGCGGAACAAGGATGGCGCGGTCTATCCCGACAATTTCGACAGCCAGCCATGCAATTTCGCGATGGTCCAGGCGGCCTTTGAGAAGGGGCTGTTCAACCCCGACGGCGCCGTGCGCGGCGTGGGCGCCTGGTCGGATGACGAGGGCAACCTGATCTACCATACCGGCCGCGAGCTGATCCTGAAGGACGCCCGCCGCGAACCGGGCGAGATCGACGGCAAGATCTACCCGGCCTATCCGCCGATCCCCGAGCCCAGCCTGACCCCGGTCAAGGCGACGGCGGCCGAGGACACGCTGGCGCTCTTCTCGACCTGGAACTGGGCCCGGCCCGACATCGACCCGATGCTGGCCTTGGGCATGCTGGGCGTGCAGATGATGGGCGGTGCGCTGGCCTGGCGCCCGGCCTTCTGGTTCACGGGCGACAAGGCGAGCGGCAAATCGACGCTGCAGGACCTGATCCGCTGGCTGCACGGCGACAAGGGTCTGATCCAGTCCTCGGATCCGACCAAATCGGGCATCACGGCGCGCCTGGGCCATTCCTCGCTGCCCGTCGCCCTCGATGAGCTCGAGCCCGGCGACGAGGGATCGAACAAGGAACGCGATATCATCGTCCTGGCGCGCGTCGCCAGTTCCGGCGGCCAGTGGCTGCGCGGCACGGCCGACCAGAAGGGCGCGTCGGGCAACGTCTATTCGACCTTCATGTTCTCCTCGATCCTCATTCCGGGCGCGATGGGCGCCCAGGACCGCTCGCGCCTGATCACGTTCAACCTGAACCCGCCCGAGAAGGGCAGCACGAAGCCTGTGATCGACCCCCGCACCCAGAAGGCGCGCGGGGCGACGCTGAAGCGCATGCTGATCGACCGCTGGCCAACATGGGGCGAACGGCTGACCCTGTGGCGCGCGGCGCTGGCGAAATTCGGCCTCGATGGCCGCGACGGCGACAACTGGGCCACGACGATCGCCATGGCCGACATGCTGATGACGGCCGAGCTGCCGGGCGAGGCCTACCTCGAGCAATGGGCCCGCAAGATCGCGTTCGGCGCCAAGGCGCAGGTCGACGACATCGGATCGAACTCCGAAGATATGCTGACCCACCTGATCGGCCAGCAATACGACGTCTACCGGCGCGGCGAGCAGTGGAACATCTATCACTGGCTGGCCGTCGCCGGTCAGCTGCCCGCCGCCCCGCGCGAGCTGGTCCTGGGCGCCGCCGATGCCGGCATGGAGCCCGGCCCGGAGGAGCGCGCAGGCGCCGCGAAACGCGCCAACGAGAAGCTGGCCAAGATCGGCCTCAGAGTGCGCGGCGAGGGCGACCAGGCCGCGCTCTTCATCCCCAACAAGCCCATACCGGGCCTGAAGAAGCTCTTCGAGCACACACAGTGGTCGAACGGCGTCTGGTCGCAGGCTGCGCGCCGCGTGCCGGGCGCCGAGGTGACACAGGCGACGCTCGCGGGCCAGACCACGCGCGGCGTCTACATCCCCTTCCGCTCGATCTCCGGGCTCCTGAGCTTCCCCATGGATCGGGGCGAGGCAGAGCCCGCACCCAAGCGTCCCGACGACTGGGAGGAATTCCTCTGACATGACAGGCGCTTGCGTGACATATCTCACACCGAAACCCCGCGTCACTTCCGGCTTGCCCCGCACCCAAAGGGATGCCATTATTGACGCGGTCCAGATCGCTGCAGCGACGGGTTCGGGCCATACCGCCATACCACTCGGCAAGCCCACCGGTATGGCCAGCGGTATGGCAGATTTACCAGACATTTCAACGACTTGCGCGCGGCCATACCGCCATACCGCTTTCCGCGCGCGCGTATATACGCATGCGCGCGCGTGTACGCCCACGCATGTAGAACTCTCTCTCTCTGCGGTATGGCGGTATGGATATCTCTATCTGTCTGAAATCGTTCAGAAAAAAGCCATACCGATGGCCATACCGCCCGAAATTGCAAGCGGTATGGCGGTATGGCTCGGCCGCGTTCTTCCCCTAACCTCTTGGAATTGTTCAAAAAGGGGGGGATTTGCCTGATGTCCGGCCCTGACAACGCCTTCGAGGAGCTGGCCCGCGACGCCGCGCGGTCGATCGAGCAGAGCCGCGAGCTGGCCGAGCAGCTGACGCTCCTGCCCGACGCGCCGGTCGTGGCTGATGAGGGCAAGCCGAAGCGCGGACCGGGCAAGGCGCTGAACCAGATGCGCGAGTGGCTGGCGTCGAAGGGCTACCGCCTGCCCGAGGACGTCCTGGCCGAGATGGCCGGGCTCGCGAGCCGCGAGGATGCGATCCTGACCGCCATGGTGCAGGCCGAGCGGATCCTCGCCTGGGCTGGCGACGGTGCCCGCAACATGAAGTTCGTCGCGGGCCAAGGGCATGTGGAGATCCCGGGACCGTGGAAGCCGACCGCCGACCAGAAGCTGCAGGCCTTCATGCAGCTCTACTCGATCATGCTGCGCGCGGCTGATGCGCTGATGCCCTACGGCGCGCCCAAGGTCACGCCCGAGCAGGTGACCACCCAGCAGGTGACGCAGATCGTCGTCCAGGGCGCGCCCTCGGCCGCGCCGAGCCGGTCCGACCAGGCGCGCGACGTGACCCCGAAAGCCCGCCGGATCACGCCGCCGCCGCTGCCCGGCGAGATTGAGCAAAATCAGTCACTTAGCGAAGGTGATGACGAATGACCCGGCATCCGAATTCGGACGGACACGCTAACCCGTTGAAATCGCAGGGCGAAAATGGGCCGAACCCTCTGATTGAAAATCAGCCGCGCCGCCCCGTCCGGCTGACCTTCGCCGAAGCGGTCAGAGCAACCGACGCCGAGCTTTGGGCCGCCCGCATCACCCCCCGGGGGGGTGGTCGCGCCGAAGAAGGCCTCCCCCCCTCAGAGAGGCCATTCTCACTTTCCGGGCAGCGGAGGTCCGAAAATTGAGCGCGAACCTTGGAACCACGGGTAGGGGGTCGGGGGGCGCGCCCCTGACAGACGCCGAAAACCGGCGGCTGACGGATGATCGCGTGGACGAGCTGATGGAGCTGGACGCGAAAGAGGCAATCGCGACCCTATCGGCGGAATTCGGCGCTGACAAGCTCGATCTCGACGTGCCCGACTTCCCCGGCCCGATCGCCGAGGCGCTTTACTGGGATGACGGCACGCTGCCGGGCATCCAGGGCCCCGTGGGCAGCGGCAAGACGACGACGGTCCTGAAATCGCGGCTGCGCCGGGCCATGGCGATGCCCAGGAGCGTGATCGACGGGGTGCGGAGATACAAGCTCCTGGTCATCCGCGCCACCTACCGGCAGCTCTGGTCCACCACGATCCCCGATTTCCTGACCGTCTACCCGGCGGCGATGGGCGACTGGTCCGGCGGCAAGGGCGGTCCGGCGACCTTCACCATGCATTTCGATGACGGGCTGGGCCGGATCGAGTTCACGGCCGAGTTCATGGCCTTCGGCGACGACATCCAGGGCGCGATGCGCGGCTACCAGGCGACCGACATCTGGCTGCACGAAATGGACACCAACCCGATCGACGTCGTGATGAATGCGATCACCCGGATCAACCGCTTCCCGGCGAAGATCCACTTCGAGGGCTACCCGGTCGAGCTGCGCGACTACGGCCAGATCGTCGGCGACTTCAACGCGCCCGAGCCGGACAGCTGGGTCTGCGACCTGTTCCATGACGCGGCGAAGCGCGAGGCGGTGCTGAAGCAGCTGAACGCGACCCTGCCGGCGGGCACGAAGCCGATCACGATCAGCTATTACCGCCAGCCGGGCTTCGGCGAAAAGGGCTGCGAGAACCTGCACAATCTCGGCCCCGGCTACTACCCGACCCAGATCGCAACCCTGACGCTTCTCGGCCGGGGCGATCAAATCGACCGCATGGTCTACAACAAGATCGTTCACATGCGGGTCGGCGCGCCGGTCTTCCAGCGCGAGTTCAACCGCCGGATCCACGTCGCCGAGGGGCCGCTGGCGCCGCTGCCGGGCCTGCCGCTCTGCCTCGGCCTCGACCAGGGCCTTCTGGGCGCGGCCGTCATCGGCCAGAAGCTGATCGAGGGCACCGGCTGGAACCGGCATATCCACTGGCGCATCCTGGGCGAGCTGCATTTTCCGACCGAGCGGCTTCTGGCGCGGGTCTTCGGTCAGCGCCTGGCTGCCTTCCTCGAGGAAAACTGGCCCGGCTGGCGCATCGAGGGCGGCTGGGGCGACATGGCGGGCGAGCAGGGCAGCTCGCTGGCCGAAGAGGAGAACGAGACCTGGAACCGCCTGGTCGGGCAGACGGCGGGTTTCCGCATCAAGCCCCAGCGGATCGGCGCGAACCGCATCCAGCCGCGCCTGGAAGCCGTGCGCGCGGGCCTCGAGGCGCCCATGCGAGGCGGTCTGCCCGGCCTTCTGATCGACCCGAGTGCCAAGTTCCTGATCGCGGGGTTCGAGGCCCGCTATGTCTGGACCGAAGAGGTCAACGCGAACGGCGACAAGCGCAAGGTCCCCGACAAGGACAAGACCGAGGCGAACGTCATGGACGCGCTGCAGTACCTGATGCTGAGCGAGGTGCGCGGCAGCGGCCTTTCGCCCGACAGCTTCCCCGAGAACCGGCCCGATCAGATGGGCCACAACGGCGGGCCGCCCCTTCACGGGGGAGGGCAGGGCGGCCTGCAGACCGGATACGACATTTCAAACCCCTACGGAGGACTGCACTGATGGCAAAGACACCGACAAAAGCCGCCGCGAAGCCGCGCGCGAAGCCGAAGCTGGTCGCGGAAACGCTGACCCGGCTGGCGAACCGGATCGAGGAGCTGAAGGGCACCCGCCTGACCGACCTGGTCCATGAGCTGGAAACCGAGAACGGCGCAAAGATCGCCGATAAGGGCACGCGCGGCACCGTCGTGAAGCTGGCCGGGATCGAGACGTCGAGCATGGCCGGGGTGCATATGGCGCTGACGAACTGGGGCAATGCCGCCCGGCGTGCCGTGCGGACCGGGGAGGCCGTCTGATGGGCGCGCAGGCAAAGACGGGGGCGACCACGGTGCCGCCCATCGCCGCCGTCCTGAGCGAGGCCGAGCTGGCGACCCTCGAGCGCGGGATCGAAATGGCGGCCGGGGGCTGGTTTCCCGAATTCGCCGCAGTCGTGCAGAGGCTGGCCGAGGCGAATGCCCATGCCCTTCTGGCGGCCGAGGACGCGATGGGCGGGCACCCGGCCATGCGAGTGGCGATGGAGGCCGCAAACGAACTGGTCGCGGCGATCGGCCAGCATGACGCCATGGCGACCCCGCATCATGGCTACGCGGTCATCCTGGAAGAGCTCGACGAGCTTTGGGAGGGCGTCAAGTCGAATGCCGGCCGGGGCCTGCAGGCGCGCAAGGAAGCGCTGCAGGTGGCCGCGATGGGCATGCGCTATGTGCTGGACCTGTGCGGGCCGGAAGGGGGCAGCGGCGCATGATCTCCCCCCGCCCATATTCCGACCAGGCGGCCATGCTGGTTTTCCAGCGTCTCGATCCCCATGACGTGATGGAGGCCGAGGCGACGCGGGGCGAGGCCGTGACCCACCTGTCGCTTTTCGGCGACTGGCGGGCCATGCGCGGCCTCTGGGCGGCAAGCTGGGTGGTCTATACCGAGGAGGCGGGGGGCGAGCCCTTCGCCGTCCTCGCCCTCAGCCAGACGGGGCAGCGCGGTGTGGCGGGGGCTGCCATGCTGGCCCGCGATCATATCCGCTATCGCCGCCCGCTGGTACAGCTCGCCCGCCTGATCCGCGAGGCGATGCCGGACTTCGCGGACGATCTGGGGATCAGCCGCATCGAGGCCCGCGCCTGGGCCCGGCACCCGCGCGCTTCTGCCTTCCTGACGCTCACGGGGTTTACCCATGAATGCGACATGCCGGGTTTCGGTGCCATCGGCGCCGAGACCTTCCGCCAATTTGCGTGGGTAGACCCGCGCCTGACCGATCCCGCGTTGCCTCGCGACCCCAAGGAGGACTGACCCATGTGCCTGTTCAAGGGCCCGAAGATCGAGACGCCAAAGTCCCCGGCCGTGCAGCAGATCGCGGCCTATGACAATACCGAGGCGATCGCCGCCGCCGATGCGGAGGCCCGCCTGCGCCGCCGTCGGTCCGGCGCGGCCGCGAATATCCTGACGAGCCCGACCGGGATCCCGTCGACGCCGACCCTTGGCGGGGTGGCATCATGAACGCGATGACCGATATCGGCGCGGATGGCGATGCGGGCGCCGACCGCAAGGGCCACCCGGCCGCGAAAGAGGCGATGGAGCGCTGGACGGACCTGAAAACGGACCGGACCGAACACGCCGAGGCCTGGGAGTTCATTGCCCGCTTCATCCGCCCCCAGCGGGGCGGGTTCAACCTGTCGAACCCCGAGATCCGCACCTTCGAAAAGCCGCTTTCGTCTGAGCCCATCATGGCGGCGAGCAGCTTTGCCTCGGGGATCTACGCGAACCTGACAAACCCGGCGAGCCGGTGGTTTTCGCTGGAAACACCGGACGCGGATTTCAATGCCTGGAAGCCCATGGCCGAGTGGAACGACATCGCCACCACCCGCACCTTCAACAGCTTCAGGCCGGAGCTTTCGAGCTTCTACCCCGCCACGTTCCAGGCTTATTCGGATATCTCGGCCTTCGGCAATGCTGCCGGATACGACGAGTACGACGAGCGCGCCCGCAAGTTCCGCGACCTTTCGATCAGCCTGGCCGAGGTGGTCTGGGATATCGACGCCTGGGGACGTGTCAATGAATGGGTGCGCAAGTTCCCGCTGAAGCCCCGCGCGGCGGTGCAGCTCTTCAAGGACACGGGCAGCCTGCCGCCCAAGCTCGAGGAGCTGGCCGTCAAGGGCGACACGACGAACGTGACCTTCTATCAGCACATCAAGCCCAACTGGGACTGGCGGCCGGGCCGGATCGGCCTGAAGGGCAAGCCGTTTATCAGCGTCTATGTCTGCGAAATGGAAGAGTGGCTGATCCGCACCAAGGGTTACCACGAAATGCCCGCCTATGTGCCCCGCTGGGACGTGGACAGCGGCCATACGGTCGGCACCGGGCCCGGCTTCATCGCGCTCGCTTCGGCCAAGGCGGTGAACCTGATGGAAGGGGCCACGATCCGGGGGGCGCAATACGCCGCCGATCCCACCCTTCTGGCGCCCGATCGCGAAACCTGGCCGCTGAACGGCCATGTCCGACCCGGACATGTCGTCTATGGCGGCATGAACATGCGGGGCGACCGGATGGTGGACATCCTGCAGCGCAATGCCGGCATCGGCCTGACCCACCAGGAAAAGGCCGCCAAGGTCGAGGAGATCAAGAACGCCTTCCACTACTCGATCATGGGGCTTTCCGGCCGCACCGGCGTCACGGTCGAAGAAACCATGATCATGGAAGAGGCGCGCCTGCGCGAATGGGCGCCGCACAGCGATCGGATCATGGAGGAATACGCGGCTGCCAAGGTTGAGCGCCGGTTCCGTGAACTATGGCGCCGAGGCCAGATCCCCCCGCCGCCGAAAGAAGCCGAGGGCTTGCCTCTGCAGACCCGCTACACCTCGGCGGCCGCCCTGGCGATGAAAGCGCGCGAGGGCACCGCGATCGTGCAGTTCATCAATAATCTCGGCCCGCTGGCGGCGGCGAACCCGCGCTACATGGACCGGCTGGATCCCGACGCGACCGTCGAGGCCCTGCACGAGGCCAGCCCGTCGCTGCCCGCGCGCATCCTGCGATCGCGCGCCGAGGCCGACGAAATCGCCAAGGCCCGCGCCGAGCAGCAGCAGGCCGCGACGATGGCCCAGCTGGCCCAGCCTGCCGCCGCCGCCCTGAAGGACGCGGCCGGCGCGGCCGCCATGCTGCAGGGCGAAGGGGGTGGTCAGTGATCTTCGACCGCATCGGCATCCTGCGCACGCTCTTTCCCCGCAAGTCGGATGCGGGGGAAGTGGCGCATCGCTGGTCGAAGGCGGCGGCGGCCGAGCCTGAGCTGGTCCCGGACCTGTTGCGCATGTCGCGGCTTCTGACGCTGACCCCAGATGACTACTCGTCGGGCGTTCCCCTGGGCGCGCCCGTCGATCCGATCCGCCTGGCGATCGAGCATGGCCGGCAGGACATGGCCCGCGAGATTCTCGCCCTGATGGGCGTGACGAACTTTGAACTGAGACAACTCATGGAGGACGAGCAATGACATTCACGAACCTTTGGCGCCCCGCGCGCGTGGCATTCGCCCCGGCGGACGATCCGGCAGGCGACCCGCCGGCGACCCCGCCGGCTGGTGACCCGCCCCCTGCCACGCCACCGGCGACACCGCCGGCGACGCCGCCCGCTGGTGATCCGCCCGCAGAACCGCCGAAGGGTGCAGGCAAGTGGTGGGAAAAGGACGGCCGGTTCAGCACCGATGAACAGACCTGGCTGGCCTCGCGCGGGCTGCAGGACGAAAACATCGACACCGTAATCGACAAGCTGGTCAAGGGCCATCGCAACGCGGAAATGCGGCTCGGCCGGGGCGTCGAGAACATTCTCGATCGACCGGCCAAGGATCAGAAGCTGACCGACTGGATGCGCGGCCAGAAGGACATCTTCGGCCTGCCGGAGAAGGTCGAGGATATCGTCATCGAGCGGCCGAAAGAGCTGCCCGCCGGGGTCGAGTGGAGCGCCGATTTCGAGGCCAAGGCGAAGCAGGCGGCCTTCGATCTGGGGCTGAACAAGGATCAGCTGAAAGGCGTCGTCGATCTGCAGATCGCGATGGCGGCCGAGCAGGAGCAAGCGGCGCAAGCGACGATCGACCAGGCGAACGCGACCATGATGGCCGCGCTCGACAAGGAATGGGGCGCCCAGAAGCAGGCGATGATCGCCCAGGCGAAACAGGCCGCGCAGGTTGTGGGCGAAGCGGCGGGACTGGATCAGGCCGGCATCGCGGCCGTCACGCAGGTCCTGACCGAGAAGGCTGGGGGCGATGCCGCCGCGCTGAAATTCTTCGCCAAGCTCGGCGACCTGGTCGCCGAGGACAAGCTGGTCGGGGGAGGCGTCACCCGGGGACAGACCCCGGCCGAGGCGCGGGCCGAGGCGGCCGCGATGCGCGCGCCTGGCGGCGCTTACGACAAGGCCACCAGAGCGGGCGATCAGCGCGAGATCGCCCGCCTGAAGCCGATCATGGACCGGCTTGACCGGATTGCATCCGGGGCGCGTGAATGAGCCGCCGCGACCTGGTCGGCATGATCGCCGATGCCCGCGCACAGATGATGATGCGCGGGCATGAACATCTGAAGATCGCGATCGGCGAGGCTACCCTAAAAGCGGTCATGAGATCCATGTACAATTCCGGCGCGGGGTTGGACGATCGCGAATGGGACGGGCCTTTGCTAGGCATGCCATTGACTGTCAGGTCGGACATGGAGGGTTTTCTCATTGAGGCCATTTCCGATTGACACAACATCTGCCCCGGGAATCGGTTTCCGGGGCAGATGTCGTTTTTCCCCTTTACAAAATGCGACTTCTGTGCCTTCCCTATAGGCCATCGGGCACCCGGCTTCGCCGGTCCGGTTGACTGCAGGAACATGAGCTGCCGCCCAAGCGGGCGTTACCGCCAGGAACGGTCCGGGCATCCGGGCACCCCTTCCGAGAACTCACCAATTTCGTCAGTTTTCAATGGAGGGGCGACCCATGTCGTTCGAACTTACCGTTGAGCCGCATCACGTAGAGACGTTCCGTGGCAACGTCCAGATGGTCGCTCAGCAGATCCAGAACCCGATCCGCAACGCCGTCACCATCATGCCGGCATCCGGCCAGGCGGTGCGCGCAGCCGATCTTCTCGGCAAGAAGAAGGCCCGCCGGGGCGTGCCGGACCGTGAACGCCGCAACCCGGATATCCCGACCGGCCGGTCCGGGCGCTGGCTCATCCGGCCCGAGGCGACCGATATCGGCGAATACATCGACAAGGCCGATATGTTCGACCTGGCGATGGACCCGACCAGCCACCTTTTCCGCAACAACATGGTCGCGATGGAGCGCGCCGTGGCCGATATCATCATCGGCATCGAGGAAGACGATGCGGGCGGCTTTGCGGTTGCTGGCTCAGGCATTCTCGGCATTGCGACCGAGGGCAACAAGACCAAGACCACGAAGGCGCTGCCGGCGGGCAACTACGTGCCCCACGCCAATGCTGGCCTGACGCTCGACAAGATCCGCGCGATGAAAAAGGCGCTGAAGAAGAAGGATTTCGGCCTCGAGGACGATGATCCGCTCTTCGGCCTGATCACGCCCGACCAGGAAGACGATCTCCTCGGCATCGCAGAGCAGACCAAGACGGCACTCAACCTCTTCTCGCTCGAGCAGCTGCGCGAGGGCAAGGCCACCCGCCTCATGGGTATCACCTGGCTGATGACGAACCGCCTGCCGCTCGATGCCAATGGCAACCGGCTCTGCCCGTTCTGGTCGAAGAAGAACATCCTTGTCGGCATGTGGCAGGACATCAAGGGCGACATCTGGAACGACACCAGCGCCAAGAAACTGCCCTATATGTACTTCGACGTCTACGCCGATGCCGTCCGGGTCGAGGACGACGGCGTGCGCGTGATCGAGTGCAAGGAAACCTGATCTGACGGCCGGGGCGACCCGGCCGCCGCCTTTCCCTTTCCCGAATGAGGAGGCCCTGAAATGGCCGTTGTGCATCTCAAATCCACTGTCATCCCCGACTACCTCGATCCGGCCAAGGTTAGCCCCGACCCGCAGGTCGACAAGGGCCGCCCGATCTGGACGAAGGGCTCTGTTGCCTGTGCCGCCACCGACAGCCAGGGCAGCACCTACCTTCTGGCAAAACTGCCGTCGAACTGCGTCCTGACCGAGCTGACGAAGATCAACGGCAACGGCTGGGGTTTTGCCCAGGTCGAGATCGGCACCAAAGCCGACCCGACCGCTCTTCTGGATGCCGCCAAAGCCGCGACCAATCCGGCAACGCTCGTCGCCTTCGCATCGGCGAACGACGGCAAGCAGCTCTGGGAAGTGCTCGGCCTTGCCGAAGATCCGCGCGGCATGATCGAGATCTATGCCCATGGCGACGCAGCGGCGGCGGCCGGTGCCGGAACGCTGCACTTCCAGTTCGTCTACCTGACCGCCTGGTCCTGACCGGACCGATCGACCCGGGCCGGGGCGGGTGCAACCGCCCCGGCCATACCGCACCCAGCCGGACGTGATGCAATCCGATGCCCGACCCGATCGCCACATCGACCATCGTCGCCCAGGCCTTCCGGCTGATGGAGAAATCCCCGATCAGTTCTTTCGCTGACGACAGCGAAGAGGCCGAGGCCGCCGCCGCGCAATATCCCGAGGCGATGGCGATCTGCCTCGAGGCCTGCGACTGGTCCTTTGCCTCGGTCCTGGCATCGCTGCCAGAGGCGACCAGCCTGCCCGACACGATCGCGGCCGATGCGGACATGCCCTACAGCTACCGCCTGCCGGCGGAATGCGTCACCGTGCAGGAGGTCGATCGGCCCGGCAAGTCCTGGCGCCGTGATCGCGATCTGTTGCGCGCGGCCTCGGCCGGTCCCTTGCGGATCCGCTACACCGGCCAGATCACCGACGAAAGCCAGTTGCCCGCGACCTTCAAGACGGCCGTTGCCTATCAGCTGGCCGCGCTTCTCGCGCCGCGCTGGATATCGACCCGGACCAAGATTGCCGACCTGCAGGCCAATGCCAGCCAGTACCTGAAACAGGCCATGGCGCGGGACCGCAACCAGGCGAGCCCTGCACGCTATGACGGGCTGCCGGACGAGGGCGACTGGGCGACGGAGGTGATCCGGTGACGCGCACGAGCCCGGCCCAGTTCGCATTCTCTTCGGGCGAGATCTCGCCCCTTCTCTGGCGCCGGCCGGATTACCAGCGGTTCCAGACCGGCCTTGCCGCCTGCCGTGGCTTCCTGCCCCTGCGCCAGGGCGGCTTCACCCGGGCGCCCGGGACCATCTATCGCGGCACCACCCGGAACAACCTGCCGGCGCGCCTGATTGACTTCCAGTTCGCGGCCAATGACAGCGTCGTGCTGGAATTCACCGACGGCAAGATGCGCGTCTGGCGCTATGGTGCGCTGGTCGAGGACAGCGGCAGCCCGGGCACGCCATACGAGCTCGACACGCCCTATGACGATGCCTCGATCGCGAAGCTGCACTGGGTCCAGTCGGCCGACGTGATCTACTTTGCCGACGGGCTGCAGCCGGTTCAGAAGCTGAGCCGCTTCGCGCTCGACAACTGGACCATCGCTGATGCGAGTTTCGACCGGGGCCCGTTCCGGGTGCAGAACCTCGATACCGCCCTGACCATGCAGGCCAGCAGCCCGACCGGCACGATCACGCTGACCGCGAGCTCGGCGTTCTTCACCGCGTCCCATGTCGGCAGCCTGATGCGGTTGAGCCCCGAGGACAATTCCGACGTGCCGCTCTGGACCGGGAACACCGCCGTCTCTGTCGGCGACAAGATGCGCTATGACGGCAAGACCTACGAGCTGACACAGGGCAGCGATACCGGCGTCAACCCGCCGACCCACGACCGTGGCGTCGAGCGGGTGCAGAAAACGCCGAACATCAAGTGGCGCTACCGTGATGATGGCACCGGCATCCTGAAGATCACGGCCGTCACGAACGCGACCACGGCGACCGCGACCGTGATCAAGCGGCTGCCGCAAGGCGTCGTCGATGATCCGACCTATCGCTTCGAAGAGGGGGCCTGGTCCGACGTGCATGGCTATCCGAGCGCGATCGAGATCTACGATCAGCGCCTGGTCGCGGCGGCCTCGCCCGCAGATCCCCGCACCGTCTGGTTTTCGACCATCGGCGCGTTTGAAAACTTCGAGCCGGGCCTCGAGGCCGACAGCGCCTTTGCCTATGCCATCGACGGCGGGTCCAGCGTCAACCGGATCATCTGGCTTCTGCGCGGCCGGTCCGGCCTGCATATCGGTGCGCTCGGCGAAGAGTATTCGACGAAATCCGCCGACGGCAATGCCGCGATCGGCCCGACCACGACGGTGTTCCAGTTCGACAGTGCAATCGGGTCGCGGGCCGACGTGCGGCCCATCGCGCCCGACGGCTGGCCGATCTTCGTCAGCCGCGACGGCCGCCGCGTGATCGAGATCAAGTACAATTTCGAGCTCGACGCCAACCGCCCGCGCGAGTTGTCCCTGCCATCCGACCACCTGGGCGCGGATGGGTTTGAGGAGCTGGCCTGGGCGGCCGCGCCCCAGCGGATCGCCTGGGCGCGGTGCGGCAATGGCGAGCTGGCGGCAATGATCCATGACCCGAGCGAAGAGGTCCTGGGCTGGGCGCCGTATTCGCTGGCTGGCGGTTTCGTCGAAACGACCGCCGTCACGGCCGATGCGGCGGGCAGTTACGACGTGCTGACCATGGTCGTGGCCCGCACGATCGGCGGGCAGACCGTCCGCATGGTGGAAGAGCAGGCCGTGACCTATGGCCTGCTGACCGGCAATGAGCCGATTTCCACCGCCGTTCACTTCTTCGCGTCGTCGGTCTTCGCGCCCGCAACCCCGACCGACACGTTCAGCGTGCCGCACCTGGCGGGCGAAACTGTCGAAGCCTGGACCGATACGGGCGACTTCGACGGGCTGGTCGTTGCGGGCAATGGCGACGTGGTCCTGCCGAACGATGTAGGTCATGCCGTGATCGGGCTTTTCGACGCCACCCACCGGGCCCGCACGCTGGATGTCCAGGCCGCCGCGCCCGACGGCAATCCGATGGGCCGGGTGAAGCGGCTGAGCATGCCGACCGGCATCGGCGTGCATCGTACCGCAGCGGGCAAGGTCGCCGTGGTCGAGAAGGATTTCCCGGCACGCGAAAGCGTCGGCCGCCCCTATGACCTGATCCCGCGCGCCGTCGCCGAGGATCTGACCGTGGCCTATTCCGGGATTGCAAAGCCGCAGTTCGGATCCGGCCATGCCGACGAGGTGGCGCTGGAATTCACGCCGGTTTCCGGCGCGCCCATGACCATCACCGGCCTTGTGCCCGCAATCACGGAGGCCGGCCTCTAATGTGCGATTTTGGCATTGGTGCAGCGATCGGATCGGCCCTTGGCATCGGCGGCACGGCCGCCGCCGGGGCGACCGCCGCCGGGGCGACGGCCGGGGCCGCGACGATCGGCAGCACGCTTTCGACCCTCGGCACGCTGGTCTCCGTCGGCGGTGCCCTCTACCAGGCGAACGCCAGCGCGAAGGCGAACCGGGAATATGCCCGCCAGATCGAGGAGCAGAAGGCGACGGAAGCCCGCCTGACCGCGACCGAGGATGCGCGCACCAGGGCACAGTTCCGCACGGCCATGCGGCGGCAATTCGCCGAGCTGGCCAAGCGCGGCGTCAGCCTCGACAGCCCGACGGTGATCGCGCTCGGCCAGTCGGCCGCGCAGGAGCTGAGCTTTGCCAGCCAGTCGGTCCGCTCCAAGGGTGACGCGACCCAGCGCGAGCTGAGTGGCACCCAGAAGATCGCGCTGACGCGCGCCAGAACGTCGCTTCTGAAGGGCACCTTCTCGGCCGCGTCGACGCTTCTGAACGAGGCCCCGGATCTCTGGCCGGAGCTGGCCGCATGACGCTGACCGTCCCCAGGGCTGGAACCGATGCGGGCCGCGCCGCGCGGCCGGTTTTCGAGGAGCCGCAGACCGGCAATGTGATCCAGGCCTTCGGGGACCAGGTGGCGCAGATCGGCGACCGTCTGGAAACCGACCGGCTCGATCGGGAAATGCGCCGGCTGCAGGTCGACATGACGAAGGATCTGAACGACCTGCGCCTGCAGGCCGAGGAGATCGGCGACCCCGACGAGCTGGGCCAGTTCTGGGATCAGGGCGTGGCCGGCCTGAAGGACCGCTATCTGACCGGCAAGCGCGAGAACGGCCGCGCGATCGTCGATCCGAAGAACGCCGAAGCCTGGGGGCTCGGTTTCGATGACCTGGCGAACCGGCACGGTTTCGCGATCGGCCAGACCGCGCTTGCCTTGCGGCAGAGCCAGCGTGTCGGCACGTTCCTCGATTACGAGCAGGTTGCCGGCCAGCAGGCCGCGCTGACCGATCCGAACACGCGCGACGAGCTTTACCTCGATTACGACGCGCAGGTTGACGACATGGTCAATCGCGGTGTGTTCAGCCCCGAGGTGGGTGCTGCGAAAAAGCGCGACTTCCGCGCCGCATCCGAGACCGCGAACCTGACTTACCTGATCGCCGAGGACCCCGATGCGGTTCTCGACGGGCTCGAGGCCGGGGTCTGGTCGGGCCTCGATGCGCAACAGGTGGCGAGCTGGACGGCAAAGGCCGAGACCGCCATCGCCGCGCGCGAGGAAAAGGCGCAGAAGGCCGCCGAGGCCGAGGCGGGACAGGTTAGTGCGCAGATCAAGGGCAATCTGAACGAGGCGATCGCCATCGTCGGGAAAGGGCGTGTCTCGCCACTCGAAGCCCTGGTCGATGATCCCGTCGCCCAGGAAGAACATCCCGAGCTGGTCGCCGAGCTGCGCGGCGCCGTGGCGCTTCGCGATGAGAAGATTTTCATCGACCAGATGACGCCCGACGAGCTCGAGGCGCTGAGCGACCGGATGGCGGGCGAGACGGTCATGCGCAAATGGCAGACCGAGGCCAAGGACACCGTCGATGCCCGCCTGGCCGAGGCCAAGACGGAACTGGCCCGCGATCCGATCGCCTATTCGGCAAAGGTTGAGCTGCCCGTGCCCCCGCTGGACCTGTCGTCACCAGACGCGATGGTCGAGGGTCTGGGCGCCCGCGCCGTGTTCGGCAACTGGCTTACGAAGCGCGGCTATACCGAGCGGCCGGTCTACCTGTCGCTGGACGAACAGGCGGCCCTGAAGGCGATGATCGACCCGAAGGGCAACACGGCCCCGGCCGACCGGGCCCGCATCGCGCGCGTCCTCGCCACGACGCTTGGGCCGGGTGCGGTGGCCGGCCTCGCGCCCGATCTGCCTTTTGTTCATGTCGCGGGGTTCCTCGGCGCCGGCGGCAACGACGCGCTCGCAACCGAGATCCTGCGCGGCCAGGAGGAGATCGCCCGCAAGACAGTGGTAATGCCGCCGCTGAGCGACCGGGCGGCCCCGTTCTTTTCGACGGTGGGCGGGCTCTTCGACGAATTGCCCAAGACTGGCGTGCGGGCGAAGGAAACGCTATTCGCGACCGCCGACGCGCTCTATGCCGCGCGCAACGGGCTCGACCCTGACGGCGAGATCGACGCCGAGGCCTACGCCCAGGCAACGCATGAGGCCATGGGCGGCACCGGATCGTTCGGATCGTCGGATGCCACCGGCGGGATCCAGGACATCAACGGCCATACCACCTTCATGCCGATGGGCCTGTCGCAGTCCCGCGTCGAGCGCGCGCTGGACAGCCTCGGCGATGCCCTCGGCGACGTGCCGGTCCTGGGGGGCAAGGAAAAGCCGCGATACACCGCTGCCACGGGCGCCATCGCGGCCGCGTCCGAGAGCGGCAACCTGCCCGTGATCAACGGTCAGTATCTGACGGCCGAGGATCTTCAGGATCTGCAATTCATCGCCGTGGGCGATGACAGCTATGTGCTGGCCCGCCGGGAGGGCAACACGCTTGTGCGCGCCCTCGATGCCGTTACCGGCGACGAGTTCCGCCTGTCTCTGACCCGCCTGACCGATGCGGCCGAACGGTCGCGCAAGGTTTTGGGCGCCCCGATCGTCAATCCGTCGGAGTTCGCGCCATGACCTTTTTCCTGGCCGAGAACACCCGCGAGGATATCGCCACCGAGGCGCCACCCGCGCCGAGCTTCGGGGAGCGGTTCGGCGCTGCCAGCGTCATGCAGCGGATCGAGGACGACAGCTGGAACCGGAAGAAGAACTTCGAAGATGAGCTGGCCGATCAACTGATCGGCGTCCTGCCGCCGGACCTGAAGGACCGCATGATGCGGCCCTATGATGCCTACGAAATGCCGTCGCACCGCCGCAGCGAGCTCTTCACGGTTCTGCAGCAGGCCAAGGCGCGCAACCCGGAGATCACGAAGGCCCCAGAGGGCGACGGCGAATTCGCCTTTCCGACCACCCCGGAGGAATTCGACGCGATCGTAAATGCCCGGCGACAGGCAGAGTACGATGAGCAGGTCGCGATCCTGTCCGCTGCCCCGGAGGGCAGTTGGGGCGCGGAATTCCTTGGCCGCAGCTGGGCCAGTCTGACCGAGGAAAAATCACTCGCCTCGCTTCTTCTGGGCGCGCCGGCCCGCGCCGGGCTTCTGGGAACGGTAGCGATCGAAGGCGCGCTCGGCGGCGCCACCGAAATCACCATGATCGACCAGCGCCGGCAAGTCGCCGGCGAGCTGAACGTGGCAGAACCGAACCCGATCGCCGATGTCCTGACAGCCACCGCCCTATCGGGCGCATTCGCAGGCCTGATCAAGGGGGGTGCGATCGGGATCACGCGGTTCCGCGAATACCGCACCGCGCGCGGTCGCGCGGCTGCCGAGGCGACCCCCGACGGCGTGTCACCCATGCGACAGGAAGCGGCGGTCGAGGAAACCCGGCGCCGCCTGGAAGAGAACCTGCCCCCCGATGCGTCCGACCAGCCCGTCGCCGCGCCTGGCACTCTGCCGCGCCTGGCCGACTTCAACTTCGGCCTGACCGGCAATGCCAGCCCACAAACGAACCGGGTCGGCTATATCTTCGGCCGGCTCCTCGAGGCCGAGATCGAGCCGCATATTGCCGCCGCTTTCGTCGGGAACGGCATGGTCGAAAGCGGCCCCGGTCTGTTGCCCGGGGCCGTCGGCGATGGTGGTAATGCGCTTGGCGTCTGGCAGTGGAACGGCCCGCGCCGGCGCGCCCTTCAGGACTTTGCGGCCAAGCGCGGCAAGCCCGCTACGGATCTCGACACCCAGATCGCGTTCCTGCTTCACGAGTTGCGGACCAGCGAGGCCGGCGCCTGGGCGAAGATCCGGACAGCCCGCACCGCTGAAGAGGCGGCCGCGCTGATCAGCCAGCATTTCGAACGCCCCGGGATCCCGCACCTGGGGCGCCGCGTCGGCCATGCGAAGGACGTCATGGCGCAGTACCAGGGCGGCCGGATCCCGCGATGGACCGGCAAGACCCCGCCACCCTCGGCCGATGCGCCGCGCTTTTCCACCTCACGCGGCTATACCCGGTCCGGGCAAGTCACCGCAGGGGACACCCGCATCGACGTCACCTATGAGGTTGTGGACGCTTCGCTTCTGAAGCGCGCAACGGGTGAGCTGCAGCCGCGCGACCGATCGCGCGCCGCGTCCGACGAGCAGATCGCCGAGATCGCCGCGAAGCTCGATCCTGCCCGGCTGATGCCAGCGCCCGAGGCCGATCGCGGCGCGCCCGTCGTGGGGCCCGACAACGTCATCGAAAGCGGCAACGGCCGCGTGATGGCGATCCAGCGCGCCTTCGAACGCCATCCCGATCGCGCGGAAGCCTACCGCGCCGAGATCGAGGCGGCCGGCTACGAGATCCCCGAGGGCGTGAAAGAGCCGGTCCTGGTCGCGCGCCGCACGTCCGAGCTGGACCAGGCGGGGCGCCAGCGTTTCGTGCGAGAGGCGAACAACGCGACCGTTGCCCGCATGTCACCCACCGAACGGGCCGCCGCCGATGGTGCCGCAATGAGCGAGGCGACCCTCGGCCTTTATACGCCAGGGGCGCGGCTGGGCGGCCCCGAGAACCGCGCCTTCGCCCAGGCGGCACTCGGTGGCCTGCCACAGGCAGAGAGGGCCGCCATGGTGGACGCCACGGGCGCCCTGAACGCCGAGGGGATCCGTCGCCTGCAGGCGGCACTCTTCGCCCGCGCCTGGGACGCGCCCGACATCGTCGCCCGTTTCGCCGAGGCCGATGCCGGTGAGCTGCGCGGGCTGATGGACGCGCTGGCCGATGCCGCGCCCGCCTGGGCGGGCCTGAAGGCGGACATCGCCGCCGGCACTGTGCGCGCCGACATGGATATTTCCCCCTTCGTCCTCGATGCCATGCGGCTGATCGCGGCCGCGCGCGAAGCGGCCCAGGCCGAGGGCAAGAGCGTTGCCGGCATGCTCGAGGAGCTGATCGCCGATGTCGACCTTCTGGACGGCGCGATCAGCCCCCTGACGGCGGCGCTGGTCCGCAAGTTCTGGCGGGGCAGCCGGGCGGCACCCAAGGACGAGATCGCGGCCTTCCTGACCCGCTACGCGGATGAGGCGCGCAAGGTGGGCACGACAGAAGCCGGACTGTTCGGCGAAGCCCCTGGCCCGGCGGAAGTGCTGCGCGCCCTCGACGGCGAGGCCTTTGCGGATCTGCCCGACGAGCTGGGCCGGCCGACGGCCGCGCCGACGCCGATCGCTGATCCTGGCAACTTGGCCGAGGACGCTTTTGCCAGGGGGGCCGACAGCCCGGAAGCGATTGAGGCCGACCAGGCCGCGATCGAGGATCTGCGCGGGGCCGGCCAAACCGCGCCGGATCTCAGCAACGTGGCGCCAGGTGACTATGTCCGCACCCTGGCAGAGGCGCAGCCCTTCGATGATATCGACACGCTTTACCGCCTTGCCGCGCCAGCGCAGGAACGGCTTACCCGCGCCGGCGACGAGATCGCGGCCGGGCTGGGCGTCGAGTTCAAGGATCCCGGCCTGAAGGATCGCGCGACCACGGAAAGGAAACTGGCGCGCAAGCAATATGACGCGCCGCGCCGGTTGACCGACGTCTCACGCGGGGGCTTTGTCATCATCTCGATCGACCAGGCAGAGGCGGTAGCTGACGCGCTGGCCGCACGTTTTGACATTGTCGATGAGGGATGGGTACGCCAGCCGACCGGCTATGCCGATCGCAAGATCATCGTGCGGCATGACGACGGCATGCTGAGCGAAGTGCAGATCTGGACGGATGCGATGTATCGCGCGAAACAGCCCGGTACCGCGCTTTATGAAGAGTGGCGCAAGCTGCCTGGCGGCGATCCGCGCAAGGCGAACTTGCTGCGTGACCAGGAACGGCTTTACTCGGCGGCGGCCGGAACCGACTTCGATGCTGCCAAGCTCAGGGCAGATGGCACGTCGAGCGATCCGAAGTTCCGCTCGAATTCGGCTTCGAAAGCCTCGCGCGTCGAGACGGCGCGAGACGTGAACCAGACATCGCCAGCGTCCACTTCAGACCAGGGCGCCCCCGGTTCGAGCTTGGCCAGGGCAAACAACTCGCCCTCTTCGCGGAACAGCACCGCGGGCCGACCATCCCAGCTGCAGAACGTTTCGAGTTTCATGGGGAAAAATCCTCTTCAGGACACCCCTAACATGGGGGCCATTTCTGACGAAGTCAACGCCATACGCGCGGATCTCGGCGATCTGACGTTCCGCCTCGATGAAAACGGCCCCGAATACACGGCGGCCGAGCTCCTGGACGACATCGAGGCCGACGAGGAACTGGCCGAAGTCCTGAACCTTTGCACCGCCGGGAGGGCCGCAGCATGACCTCGATCGCCGATTGCATCCAGCGCGCGGTAGACGCTAAGGAACTGAACCCGGTCCGGGCGCAAGCTGCCCAGGGCCTCTATGATCAGCTGGTCACGCGGTATGAGCAGATCATGCCGCGCCCTGCAGCTGAAGCGAGCGCGGCGGCCGACCTGAAAGAGGCAACGCGGAAGGCCGCCCGCTCGCGTTTTCACGCCGTCGTCAACCAGCTGCAGGCGATGCGCCGGCTGAAGGCCCAGATCCTGACCGCGCCGGATCCGGCGCTGGCGTTGCGCAACCTTCTGGAATTCTCCGAAGGGTCGGGCTTCACAGGCGAAAGCATCCGTTCGCTGACCGAGGCCCTGACCGACAGCATCAACGCGGGTCTTGCCGAAGTGCTGGAACGCACCGGCCTGAACGTCGTCGGCAACAGCCGCGATCGTGCGCTTCTCTTCGACCTGATCGACGAGCTGCACGGCGACGACACCGGCAACGCCAGTGCCAAGCGGCTGGCCGATACGGTGCGGTATCAGCAGCGCCGCATGCGGCAGATGTTCAACGCCCATGGCGGCGATATCGGCGAGCTGAAGGATTACGGCATCGCCCACAGCCACTCGATCGAGGAGCTGCGTGCCAAAGGGTATGACGCCTGGGCCGAGGAGATCGAGCAGCACCTTGCCTGGGACCGGATCGACGACGTCACCACAGGCAAGCCCTTTGCCAATGCCCCCGACGTCATTCCGCCCAGGACCGCGACCGACCGTTTCCTGAAGGACGTCTATGACGGCATCACGACACGCGGCTGGGATGACCGCAAGCCTGCGATGACGCCGGGCGGCAAGGCGCTCTACAACCAGCGGGCCGATCATCGGGTGCTGCATTTCAAGTCGGGCAAGGCCTGGCGCGCCTACAACCAGAAATTCGGGGCCAGCGACCCCTTCACCGCGATGATGAACGGGCTGCATGGCCTTGCCCATGATGTCGCGATGATGCGCGTTCTGGGGCCGAACCCGAAGGGCGGGCTGGAATTCGCGGTGCAGACCGCGCAGAAGCGCGCGGCCGAGCTGAAGAGCGCGAAGCTCGAGGAGCAGGTGACGAAGCAGGCGGCCCTGGCGCGCACCATGTTCGCCCACCAATCGGGTGCCGCCAACGTGCCGGAGAACATCGCCTGGGCGCGGTTCTTTTCCGGCGTGCGCGGCTACCTGACCGCAACCCAGCTGGGCTCGGCGGTCCTCTCCTCGGTCTCCGACATGGCGACGATCGGCGTCGCGGCCCGGATCATGGGTCTGCGCCCGCAGAATGTCATGGCGACGACGATGAAACTGATTTCCAGCCAGGCGACACGTCAGACCGCCGCGCGCATGGGCTACGTTGCCTCGACCTTGGCCGACGCAGGTGGCGGCGCCTCGCGCTATTTCGGCCAGCTGATCGGAACGGGCATCACTCAGCGGCTTTCCGGTTTCACGCTGCGCGCTTCTGGTCTGAGCTTCATCACGGACATGCGGCGGATCTCGTTCCAGATGGAATTCGCCGGGCACCTGGCCGACCAGGCCGATCGCGCGTTTGCCGATCTCGATCCGCCGACGCGCCGGCTCTTCGAGGAGCGCGGGATCTCGGCGGCCGACTGGGATGCGTTGCGTGATCCTGCCACCCGCTTTGTCGCCGGCAACGGCGCCGATTTCATCGCCCCCATGTACTGGCTGGAAACCCAGACCCGGATGCCGCGCGCCGAGGCCGAGGGCTTGGCAATGCGCCTGCAGATGGCGGTGCGCGAGCAACTGGAACTGGCGATCCCCTCGGCCAGCCTCGAGGGTCGTGCCCGCCTGCAGGGCAGCGCCGCCCCGGGCACTTTCGCGGGCGAGCTTCTGCGCAGCTCGACGAGCTACAAGAGCTTCGCGATGTCGCTGATGCTGGGCCAGTACCGGCGTTTTCAGGCGCAGCCGACACCGATGGCCAAGGCGCAATACGCCGCCTCGATGTCGGGCCTTCTCCTTCTGACCGGGGCCCTGGCGATCCAGCTGAAGGAACTGGCCAAGGGCAACGATCCCCGACCCATGGACGAGGGCAAGTTCTGGATGGCATCGCTCTTCCAGGGCGGCGGGCTTGGCATCTTCGGTGATTTCTTCGCGGCCGAGCAGAGCCGGGCGGGTGGTGGCATCGCCGAGACGCTGGCGGGCCCAGTCGTCGGTCTCGGATCGGACATCCTCGGCCCGATCGCGTCGAACACCCAGCGGATCATCGAGGGCAAGGATACGCTTCTCGGCCGCGATGCGGCGAACTTCCTGCGCTACAACACGCCCGTCGCTTCGTCGATGGTCTGGGGGCGTCTTGCCTTTGACCGGATGGTCGCCGACCAGCTGCAAGCCTTCCTCGATCCCGAAGCCGAGGCCACCTGGCGCCGCCAGCAAAAGCGCCGTGAGCGCGATTTCGGCACACGTACATGGTGGGATCGCGGCGCGATCGCCCCGTCCCGTGCCCCCGACCTTTCCAACGCAGCCGGAGATCTGACCCGATGACCACCGAAGTCTATGTGCAGCAGCCGGGTTACACCGTTCAGGGCATCGGCCCCTACCAGATTGCCAATGCCTACGGCGCCGGGTCGATCACGGCGGCCGTGGTGGATCCTGACGGCAATGAGACCCCGCTCGATCCGGCGGCGGACTTCACCGTGAACCCGGCCGAGACAACGGCCGGTGGTGGCGACCTGACGCTGAGCGCGCCGATCGCGGCGATGTACGACACCTATGACCTGGTCATCCGGCGCGTGACCGTCGAGCAGCAGGGCTTCGCGGCAAAGACGACACGGGAAAAGGGGCTCGAGGCGCAGCTCGACCTGTTGACGCGGCGCATCCAGGAGCTGGGCCGCGACCTTGGCGCGTTGTTGCCGCTTCTTTCCCAGGCGGAACCGTCTGCCGCCACCGCCGTTGCCGCTGCCGCTGCCGCGGCCCTTTCAGCATCGGCGGCTCAGGCCGCGGAAAACAGCATTCTGGAATGGAAGGGCATGTGGGTGACGGCGACGGACTACGCCCCGTCCGATGTCGTGCGGGACAGCGGAAACAGCTACATCTGTCTGATCCCCCACACATCGGGGGTCTTCGCGACGGATCTCGGCGCGGGCCGCTGGGAACTGTTCATTCCGCAGGGCGCGCCCGGCGCCGGCACCGGCGACATGCTGGGCGGAAACAACCTGTCGGACGTGGACGATCCCGTGATCGCGCTGGCGACGATCGGCGGTCAGCCCATCAAGCCCAACCTTACCAGCCTCGGCAATGTGGCCCTGGCCGCCGGCGATCTCCTCTATGCGACCGGCGCGAATACGCTGGTCCGCCTCGCCAAGGGTACGGCGGGGCAGGTGCTGGCGATGAACGGTGCCGGGGCCCTGCCGGAATGGGCCGCGCCGCCTCTGGGCGTCGGCCAGACCTGGCAGAACGTGAACGGCAGCCGGACCGAGGGCGTGACCTATACGAACGACACCGGGCGGCCGATCCAGATCTCGCTGAGGTGGCGCAGTTCGACCAGCAATGATCGCCGTTTCGAAGTGTCCCACGACAACGGCGCGACCTGGAAAGACATCGCCACCAGCAACCAGGCGTCGGGGCCGCCGACGACGATCAACCCGGTCATTCCGGCCGGTGCGAAATATCGCGTGAACAATGATCTGAACGTCAAGGACTGGTGGGAACTTCGCTGATGGCCGCCGCCCTCGACCCTGAAAGGAGACACTGACATGGCACTCATCACCAATATCACGACGAGCTGGTCGGCGGGCACGCTTCTGGCCGCGACCGAGATCTGGCAATGCCGCACGGGCAAGGTCGCGATCAGCGTGCAGGCGGCCCCCGACGACGACGAGGGGATCGAGCTGATGGCCGGCGATGCGCTCAGGATCGTCAGTGGCAACACGGTGAAATACCGGCTGGCCGGTGGCTCTGCCTCCTCGATCGCGCGGGAGGCAACCGAATGAAGCTGATCGGCGGAGGGCTTGGACCGCATTTCCGCCTTCTGGGCGGCGGGTCGCCTTTGGGCCCCGGCCTTGCCATGTCCGCCGCCAGCATCGTGGAGAATTCCGCCCAGGGCACCGACATCGCCACGCTGACGCCGGTGAATGCGTCGAACCCCGGCGCGGTCAGCATCGCCGCGCAACAGGTCGCGAACCTCTTCCAGATGAATGTCGACGGCGTGACGCTGGAAGTCGGATCGAACACGGCCGCGCTCGATCACGAGACCAACCCGACCGCCACGGTCACGCTGCAATACACCGACGACAACGGCACCTGGCCGTTCACGCGGACGATCCAGATCACCGATGCGGCGAGCATCGTCATCACCACCGGCGGCGAGCTGGACACGGCGCTCATGCTGGTCGGGGACGTCATCGGGGATGCATGGATCGCGGGCACCTATCCCGACTTCAACGGCAACCCGGTCTCGGAGGCGATCACGTATTTTGTCGATGGCGTCCCGGTGCTTTCGACCTATGTGCTTCAGGCCGGCGACGCCGTCGGGCAGGCAGAGGTCGTGCTTTCGGCCACGGGCGCCGACGATTTCACGTACCTTTCGGGCCTCTCCGGGATCACGGATTACACGATCACGCCGACCGATCTCGAATGGGAGGTGCCGCCGGGCGGCGGCGGTGGCGGCGTCGCCCCGTCGAATACCGTTGCCCCTGTTCTCTCCGGCCGCGCCGTGGTCGGCGACGTTCTGTCCACCACCGACGGCACCTGGACCGGCGACCCGACGATTGCCTTCACCTATCAGTGGCAGCGGTCCGACGATGGCACGACCGGCTGGGCGAGTGTCTCCGGGGCCGTCGCCGCCGACTACACAGTCGCCCCGGGCGATGTCGCCAAATACCTGCGCTGTGTCGTCACCGGCACCAATGGCACCGGCAATGCCTCGGCCGCCACCGCCGCCTCTGCCGAGATCGGGCTGAACTTCGTCGATACCAACGGGAATGCCCGTCTGTCGACCACGGCGGCGCCGGGCAATGCGGCCAGCTTTACTTTGTCCTGCTGGGTGCGCCCCTTCAACACTTCGAACACCGGCACGATTATCTCCCTGATGAATGGATCCGGGCAAGGCGTGCGGTTGATGACGTTCAGCAACGGCGGCCAGATCGAACCGCGCTGGATCGTTCACGACAGCGCCGGCACACCCGCATGGATCGACATGGCTCTGACGGGCGGTATGGCCGCCGGTTCCATCTATCACCTCTACCTGGCTGTCTCCCTCTCCGGTGCCGGCATCTTCGATTTCCGCATCAACGGGGTCACCCCGACTTTCGATGATGTTTCCTCCCCGACCGTGGGTTCCGGCACCATCCTCATGTCGCAGGCGGCAGATGTGACCTGGAAGGATGTCGGCGCCCAGGACACATGGGATGGGCGGATCGCCGATCTCTTTTTCCAGGCGGGCGCGATCATCCCGCACACCTCGTTCATCGACGGATCCGGCAAGCCGAAGGACATCTCCGGTCTCGGCGCCCCGTTCCTGCTTCTCGGTTCCGGCATGCTTGCGGATGCAAGGGCTGGCGATACGGCAGAGGGCTGGAACGACGGGTTCAACCTCGGCTCCGCCTCGATGAGCGTCGTGAACGGCAACTACGCCAACGCATGAGGTGACGCATGGCCTATCGCTACAAGCACAACAACCAGGCGATCGCCGAGGGCGAGCGCAGTGTCTTTTTCAAGGACGGCAAAGCCTATGTCCGCACCGGGCTCAAGGCATCGACCGACACCGAGATCACCTACACGCTGCGCGAGGTCTATGACGACACCGCCGCTGGCGATCCCCCGGCCGAGGAAGATCCCCCGGCCGACGATCCCCCAGAAGAGCAGCCGCCCGGCGAGGAGCCCACGGGCGGCGACCGCTTCGCCTTTGACCCCACTGATCTGGAGTTCATCCTCATGGCTGATGGTCCCATTGATGCCGTCCAGAACCGGCTGATCCCGCATCCCTGGCCCGGCGGGACTGCCAAGGCGCCCCGCATGTACGACGTGATCGTCGATGGTGGTCCCTTCTCCGATGAGGTGATCCCGTTCGACGGCGCCACAGAGGAAAACGTGCAGCTTGTCGTCGGCCCCTACACGGTGACGATCGGTTTCTGGGGCTTTGTCGAGAACAACTATGACGACAGCGACGGTGCTCAGATGCCGGCTGACGGCGTGACCACGGTGCCGTTCGTGATCAAGGGCTTCCGGGTTTCCAACCCGGCCGGCACGATTGTGTCCAGGATGATCACCAAGGCGGGCGGTCTGCCGATCGAACTGAAGGTCACCGGCAAGACCCCGGCGGCCGACACCACCCCGCCCGTTGTGTCCTCCATCATCCCGACCGGCATCGACGTTCCCAAGGATGCGCCGATCACGATCAACGCGAATGAGAATGTCGTCGCCGGATCGGGCAACTTCTATCTCCGCGACACGGACACGCTGACCACCCACGAAATCATCGACGCGGTCAACGCGGTTTACGCGGGCTCGCAGATCACGCTCACGCCTGTCGTGGCGCAGGGCGATCTGCAAAACCTCTCGATCCGCTGGGATGGCGGTGCCTTCGAGGACCAGGCCGGCAACCCGGTTGCGGCGCAGACCGATGATACATGGTCCTGGCGCACCGTCCCGGCCACGCCGAGCAACCCCACCAATGCCGGGCTTCAGCCGCCGCCGCCCGATGTCGTGGTCTCCTCACCCGCCGACGTGCGCAACCAGCTTGTCGCCTGGGCGGCCAGTCATCCGGGCGGGATCCGCTGCATCGGGGTCGACACGACGACGACGGGCCACATGAACCTGAGCGGGATCGACCTGCCCGAGCGCGTCTATATCCGCCCGGTCGGCGGCTTCCTGGCCGGCGGCGGCGATCCCGAAGTCACGGTGAAACATATCGGCACCGGATCGCTCAACGGTTCCCGCAACATCGTCCTGTGGCGCATGGATCTGCGCGCCCCCGACATGCAGGACTATTTCAGCGGCCTCTGGACCGCCGACAATTCCATCGACAGCGGGTTCTACAAATGCGTCGGCCGGGGCTGGCCGTTCAACGTCGCGGTCGGGTCCACCGCGTCGGGCGTCACGAACTATCTCTTCACCGCCGACAACACCCAGGGCCTGATCGTCGAGGGCAACGTTCACCTCTACATGAAGGATGGGCTTTGCAAGCTCGGCGGCACGATCGACCGCCCGCGCATCAAGCGCATGATGGGCAACTACGTCGGCGGCGATGACATCACCATCGCCAACGGCGGCAACATGATTGACCCCGATTTCGGCTGCAACTTCCCGGCCCGCGACCGGGCGATGTCGCCGGGTAATCACAACGACTTTATTCAGTTCAACCAGGGCTCGATGGCGACGCGGTTCGTCAGCAGGTACGATGTCGTCATGCGCGGCGCCTGGACCGGCTTTGTCAACATCAACCCCGATGAAAGTGGCTTGGGCGCGATCTGGTCGCGCGGCACCAACGGGACGGTCAGCATCGGCCCGCACAGGCACGAGCAGAGCCTGTTCATGAATGGCCACGACCGGGCGATCACCGGCTTTACCGGCGGCAATTCCGAGGCGCATTTCAATACGCTGGTCCAGCACCTGAACGCCACACCGCCAAAGAAGGCATACCCCGCGATCACGGGTATCGCTGTCTCGGTCGGCAACTACTGCAACGCGCACTTCGCCGGCTACAACACCAACCCCGGCACCGGCGGCAAGCTCGTCGTGCTGGGCGGCAACGTCCGGGGCAACGGCGCCAACTACAATCTTCTCCTGCCGGACTTCACGAACATCCCCACCAACTACACCGATCTCTGGGACATCCGGCCGCCGATCACATCTGAGCTGCATCCCGACTATGCGGTGCCGGGCGATCGCGTCGGCTGCTACGAGCTTTGGGACATGCTTTTCAACGGCGATCCCGAGGTGGTGCTGACCAAACATGCCTGGCCGCTCGGAGTGATCTACAAGCGCGACTTCGATCGCGGCCTGAATTTCTGGGGCGGCTATAGCGGGATCTTCGACGGCGACGGGAACAACGCATGAATGACGGCGATCCGAATATCTGGCGGGAAGTCTTCTCGCCGCTCGGCCAGGTCATCGCGTTCTTCGGTGGGCTCGGTGGTCTGGTCAATGCCGTCGTCACCCGCAAGACGTGGCGCGAAACGCTGCGCGTCATCCTCGTGGGATCGGCGGTGGCCTTCGCGCTCGGCACGGTCAGCCCGCATATCCTGCGCCGCTTCGTCCCAGAGCTGACCCATATCGGCGGGCCGACACTCGGCTTGCTGACGTCATCGGCATTCGTGATCGGCATCGTCGCGGTCGGCCTGGTCGAGTGGTTCATGTCCCGCGCCAAGACGGGGGGAGCCGATGCGAAATAGCATCAAGCAGTTGCGACGCGACCCGGTCAGCCCCTGTGCCGATTTCTGGCGCGCGGTCCGCATCGGCATGGTCATGGCCATCATGATCTTCATTTTCACATGGGGGCTCACATGACCTATTCCCTGGGCAAGCGATCCCGAGCCGAGCTGACCGGCGTCGATCCCGACCTGGTCCGCACCGTGGAGCGGGCGATCGAGATCACGTCAGTGGACTTCACCGTGCATGACGGGATCCGCACCGTCGCCGAGCAGAAGCGCTATGTCGCCGAGGGCGTCAGCTGGACCATGCGGTCAAAGCACCTCGAGGGGCGCGCCGTTGACCTGGTCCCCTGGATCAATGGCAAGCCGCGCTGGGAATGGCCGCCGATCTACCGGATCGCGGCCGCGATGCACCAGGCCTCGGCCGAGCTCGGCGTCACACTCCGCTGGGGTGGCGTCTGGGATCGCAACCTGGGCGACCTGGCCGGCACGCCGGCCGGGCTGGAAGAGGCCGTTGCCGATTACGTCGCCCGCCGCCGGGCCGCCGGCAAGCGCGCGTCGATCGACGGGCCGCACTATGAAATCGTGAGGTGAGGCGATGGCACCGCACAGCCCCGCAGAGGCCTCTCTGACGGCCTCTGGAAATTTCCGACCCATCCCCCACGAAAACCCCGAAACCGCCACAGGCGGCGCTCCTGCGCGCAGCTGCAGGCATCCCTGAAGAGGAGACAGACATGAACCTATTCGACGGAAAGAAGACACACATCACCGTGGTGCTCTTCATTCTCTGCACGTTCGCGGAAAATCTGCTTGGCTTCGACATCCCCGGTTTCACGCCGTCGGACGACTGGCTTCAGCAGGTCTTCGTCGCAATCGGCGCATCGACCGGGCGCGACGCACTTCAGAAACTGATCAATGCATTCAGGCAGAAAGGAACCTGACATGAAGAAATACCTGATCCCCGTTTTCCTCGCGATCGGCATGGCCCTTGCGGCCTGCGCGAACAGCGTGGGCTACACCGTCAAGAACGCCGACGGTGACGTTCTGGTCGAAAGCCTGATCGTGCCCGATGGCCGATGTTGGAACCTCTCGCTGCCCGCGACCGACGGCGAAACGACCATCGGCGGGGGCAGTGCTGCCCTGACCCTGTCTACCGGAGCAACCGGCCCGGCCTCTGTCGCCGTCGGCGACGGCTGCGCCGGGACAGAGACCACCACGGAAGATGCTGACGCGGCCGAAGGTCCATCCTGACCGGCCGCCCTGGTCACTCCGGGCGCGTTCTGCAGCGCTGCCACCCCGGAGCCCTGACCGCTACCCCGCCACCAGAACCGGCACCTTTCGGAACCGCACATTGCCGTTCGAATAGGTGTAGACGATCATCGTCATCCCCTGGTCGAAACCCTGCGCCTCGATGTGCGAGCCGTCGATGTGGCTTGTGTCGATGCGGGGATGCTTCGTCTCGGCGCCGGTCTCCGCATCATAGGTGCTGACACGCGGGGCCACGTTCGCCCCGCCCGAGATCACGACGACCGTGTTGGGGTCAATGAAACCGACACCCTGCACGGCGCCTTCCGAGATCCAGAACCCGTCCGTGAACATTTCTGTGCCGATACTGGAATACTTGGTCGAAGCGAAGAAGGCCGCCTGGTCGGCGATCCGCACCCGCTTGTCGATCCGGTCCGGGTACTTGGTCATCACGACGATGCGGCCGAAGCCATTGCCCAGAAGAATGTTTTCGCCAGACCCGGAAACCCGATAGGCCTTGCTGCCCGTGATTTCCAGGTGATCGCCCTTTATGTCGACACTGAACGGCTTCACGCTGCGCTGTCGGCCAAGGGCAAAATTCCTGCCGCCGAGGTGGATCAGCCCATCCCCATGCCCCCAGGGCATGGCATCCGAGTGGGCGACATAGCCGGTCTCATCGCGCAGGCTCAGCACGACCTGGTCATCGGTCGTGCTGCGCGTGACCCATTCGCGATCCGGTTCCTGCACGAAATCCTGTGGATACCTGTCCCGGACCAGCCGGCGGCCTGCTTCGCTCATCGTTTTCTCCATGTCGACAGGTTGGGCCTGGCCGTGGCACATGGGCCGGGCTGGTCGGGGTAAGCCATTGATGTCAAACGCTTGGAAACGTCAGATAAAATCTGATAAGTGATTGAAAAATATAGAAACTGCGTAAATTTGTAATCAGAGGGTCGGCGGTTCAAGTCCGTCTGGGGGCACCACTGTTCGGGACAAGGCCCAGAATGCCCGTCCGCTCGGGTGACGGGCCCGGCATTCGGCGTTCGGTTCATCATTTTCGCGCCCCGCAGACGTCGATGAGCGATCAGGCCGGAAACGGAGTGCAGGCAACGGTGTTGCAACTGCCGCGTTCACGACCCCAGGGTAGGTCGCGACGTAGCAACCGGCCGTGCTTCGTGCACTGGACGCAACCTGCATTGTGAGCTATCCCCGTTACCCAAGCCCTTACCTGTGCAGCACACACAGTGAAAATCTCAAACGATATTGAAACCTTACGCAACGCGCGTCGTCATCTCGGTGAAGCTGCGAACAACAGGATATGTACCAGACGAGGGCGCGTGGTAAGTTGGCCGGGACTGGGATCAACGCCGAAAGTCGCTTTCCGGGCAGGCCATGAACAGTCGAACTAGCGTGCCAAGAGCGGCGTAGATCATAAGGAACGGACAGACGTGCCGATATTCAGGAACAACCATAGACTCGTCTACTTCGCCCACATCCCGAAAACGGGTGGCTCAAGCATCGAAAACGCCATGAAAGCAAGCGGCGTGAAGGTGGCGATGTTGATGTCAAAGGAGAAGAACGCCGCCCTGAAGTTCTCGAAATGCACGCCGCAGCATATCCATTCTGACATCATCAGACGGTATTTCGGTGAGAATTTCTTTGACTGGCAATTCGCTTTGGTCCGGAATCCGTTTTCACGACTTGCGTCGGAATATAAAATGAAGGCGGGACTTGAAAAGGAGCCGGCCGCGCCCGATGAGTGGATTATTCGTGCGCTGGAGCGGTATTTGGAATTTCCGTTTACGAGAGACAACCATATAAGACCTCAGCACCAGTTTATAACGAAAGAGGCGGAGGTGTTCAGGCTGGAGAATGGGTTGCAGAAGCCACTTGAAAAGCTCTGTCAGGTTCTGGACCTTCCTGAAATATCCGCTGTTCCGCATAGCAGGAAGAGCGAACGTCAAATTCTGAATATATCATCGCGGACCTTGCAGAAGATCCTGGATTTCTACAAGGAGGATTTTGATACTTTCGGGTATTCGACCTCAACGTTCGAAGATCATTTCCGCGTTCAGGACAAATCTGACTGGGGTCTGGGTCGCATATTCCGTTCGGGGAAGTGAGAATAAATTAATGGGAAGAAAAGCAGTAATCACGGATATCGCATTTTCAAGCGATGGTCAGGTCGTCATTCGCGGGGATATCTGGACTGACGGCGAGGACGTTACGCAATCAAAAGTCGAGATTATCTTCAGAAAGTTCAGAGAAGAGGGAATTGCCTACAGATCGGTGATCGACGTCGAGCGGGTTTCCTCCGGATTTGCCAATATTTTCAGGTTTTTTTCTAAATGGAGTCAGCGGTACAGGTTTTGCGTGAAGGTTGCCGTTCCGTTCGATGAATTGCCGTCCTCGATATATGGATTCGAGCTTCGCGGAACGACCGGTGGTATTGGTATCAGGACATACCGGTCGAGAAGCAGTTTGATCTTTGACGATAAGCGCGAGTTTGTACTGTGCGCATTCGTGGAACCTGTTGCGCAGGTGTGGAGGATCGAGTTCTTCAGGTTGACCCGGAGCAATCTTGAGGACTTACGTGAATATGCAAAGAGGCCGCGCGGCGGGCGTCCGCTGGTGGTTATTGGTGAATACACCAATGGGGCACGGGACAACGGCCGAGCACTGCACGAGTCCATTCAGGCGCAGGATTTCGGATTGGACTCGCGGTACATTATCGAAAAGGAGAATATGGACGCATATCCATTGCAGCCCGATTCCGTGCTTGAGTTTGGCTCGATGGAGCATCTCAAGGCATGTCTGGACTCCTCAGTTTGTGCGTTCACTCACCACAGAAGTTATGTCTATCCGTACATTCTGTTTCACCTGTGCAGTGATAAGTATACTGCGGTGCCGACGGTTTTCATGCAGCATGGCATTACTGCCATGAAGAAGAGCGTCATGCAGAACTACAGGAAGAAAAGGTCTGGATACGACGCGGTTCTGGTGTGTTCGCGGCTTGAAAAGAGTATATTTGTCGACAATTTCGACTATACGCCCGAAGAGGTTAAACTGACGGGGTTCCCCAGACATGACGCCCTGGTGCGGCAGATGGAAAACGGGGGGAACGCCACCGGAGAGGTCCTTTTTTTCCCGACCTGGCGGCGCGGGTTCGACAAGATCCCGAGCGCGGGTTTTGAGGCGTCCGAGTTTTTCGGGAAGTGGAAGGACGCAATGGAGTCGGTGCGCAAAGCGGGATTTCGGTCTGCGCTGGTGCTGCATCCGATGCTTTCCCGGCACGAAGACAGCCTGTCGCCATTCGTGGACCGCGTGGCGCCGCTGTCTGAGTTTCAGGACAACCTTGTGGTTTCCTCATGTCTTGTCACGGACTATTCGTCGGTGTCTTTCGATGCCTTGTTGGTGGACAGAAATGTTCTGCTCTTCCAGTTTGACCAGGATGAATTTGGCATAAGAAACGATGCTTTTATCGATGTGGACAAGGAGCTTCCCGGTGAGTTTGTGCCGGATGTCGATACGTTGGTGAAGCGACTTGTGAGCTTCCGGCAGAACGGCTGGGCCTTTGAGCAGTCCGAGAAGCGGGACCTGTATTTTCAGTACAAGGACGATCATGCGTCAACTCGCGTGGCCGAGGTGGTGAAAGAACTGTCCGCGATTTACGAGACGCGGATGGATCGAAAGCGCGTCGGGACGTGACGCTGGCAAGGCGGTTCCTGCCCGTATGTGCCGTCTTTGGGAGCGCGCGCCAGAGGGCGCCTGCATCGGTCTGTGGCATGGGAGCGGGATGTTTTCAGTCGGCGAAGCCCGACCGTTGACGCCGCACATCGTCCCGGGTAGCTGAGCGCGCATGGCACGTGCACCGCTTCTTCAATTGTCCGGAATCTCGCTGACCTTCGGTGGGAACCCCGTTTTCGACGGGCTCGACCTGACCGTGCAGCCCGGCGACCGGGTGGCGCTGGTCGGACGCAACGGGTCGGGCAAATCGACCTTGATGAAGGTGATGGCGGGGCTGGTGGAGGCCGATGCCGGAACCCGTGTCGTGCCGCCGGGTGTGACCGTAGGTTATATGGAGCAAGAACCGGACCTTTCGGCCTTTGAGACGCTGGGCGATTTCGCTGCTTCGGGATTGCCTGAGACGGAGGCCTACAAGGTTGCCGTCGTTGCCGAGGGTTTGAAATTCGATCCCGCGACAAAGGTGACGGCGGCGTCGGGCGGGGAGAGACGGCGCGCGGCCTTGGCCAAGCTTTTGGCCGAGGCACCGGAACTGATGCTGCTGGATGAGCCCACCAACCATCTCGACATTCAGGCCATCGGCTGGTTGGAGGCGGAACTGCGCGAGACCCGCGCAGCCTATGTGATCATCAGCCACGACCGCGCGTTTCTGCGGGCGCTGACACGCGCCACGCTGTGGATCGACCGGGGTGAAGTGCGGCGCAACGAAAGGGGCTTCGAGACCTTTGAGGACTGGCGCGAGACGGTCTGGGCCGAGGAAGACCTTGCCCGCCACAAGCTGGAGCGGCGGATCAAGTCCGAGGCCCGCTGGGCGGTCGAGGGTATCTCGGCCCGACGCAAGCGCAATCAGGGGCGGGTAAGAGCATTGCAGGCGATGCGCGCCGAACGGGCGGCGATGATCCGGCGGCAGGGCACGGCCGACATGGCGCTGGAGAGCGGCCAGACCTCTGGGAAGCTGGTCATCGAGGCCAAGGGGATAACCAAGGCCTTCGGCGACAGGATGATCCTGAAGCCCTTTGATCTTAAGGTGCTGCGCGGGGACCGGGTGGCCTTTGTCGGCCCGAACGGGGTCGGCAAGACGACGTTGCTGAAGATTCTGACCGGGGAAGTTCCGC
>JAUIBJ010000786.1 GCA_030428025.1 Alphaproteobacteria bacterium | reverse complement strand
AACAGGAATACATGAACAACTGCGCCACCTGTCACGGCGAATCCGGCATGGGCCAGGGGCCGCTGGCCGAACTGATGACGGTGGAGGTGCCTTCTCTCACCACGCTGAGCAAGAACAATGACGGCGTTTTTCCGATGCTGGACGTGATCCAGACCATCGACGGCCGTCAGGGCACGCGGGGGCATGGCTATCCGATGCCTGTCTGGGGCAACCGGTTCTCGGAAAGAATCGAGGATGCAGGCCCCTATGGCGGCGAGGTGATCGTGCGCGGACGCGTGCTGTCGCTGGCCTATTATCTGGAGTCGATTCAGGAGTAGAGGCCAGGCCGGTCAGGCCGGCCCTAGCCGTTTGCGCATGGGCTGGCCGCGGGTGCTGAAACAGGTAACCTGCGCCCCGTCATCCCGCCAGCCCCGATCCAAGTAGAAGCCATGCGCCGTCTTGGTGCTTACAAGGCGCGCCTCCTGATGGCCCGCTTCGGCCAGTTCCGCCTCAAGCGCCCGCAACAAGGCGGTGCTGTGACCCTTTCCGCGATGCCGGGGTGCCACGTAAAGCAGAAGAACCTCGCCCTCTTCCGACACCGCGCCGACCGCCGTGATCTCGTCGCCCTCGGTCGCAACGCGCACCCCGTTCGTCCCTTCCAGCCAGACCGCCACCTGACCGGGCGCCTTGTTGGCGATCCACGCGTCGATGGCGGCGGCGGCGTTCTGGTGATCGGGAGCGCATAGCTGCCGTATCGAGGCAATCAGTACATCGCTGATCCGGGGCGCGTCCTCGGGGCGGGCGGCACGCACATGGACCACCGTGTCACCCCCCGTGATCGGGCACGCGACCAGAGGGCGCGCGGTAGGGCCGGGTCACGTCCTTCAGCGTCACCTCCAGCGCCTCGACCGTCAGGCGGATCGCCCCGTCGCCGGCAAGCGTCAGATGCACGTGGCCGGAGCCGTCCTCGCCCGGCTCGAAGTCGATCGAGAGCAGCGACAGGATCGTGTCGCCATCGCGCCGGTCGATGCCCTGGCTCGCCACCTTCAGCACATTGTCCACCGCCAGCACCGTCTGCACGCGTTCGGCACCATGCCGGTCGCGGCCCGGATCCTCCCACCGGAAGCGGTTCAGGAGCAACGCGAAGCGGCGCTCGTGCGGGCGCCAGGCCATCTCGCCTGCGGGAAAGACGGCATCCTGCACCAGAGACGACAGAACCTGCAGATCATCGGGGTCGAGCGCGCCCAGGTTCAGCGGCGCCTCGCCACCCTCCTCGAATCTGGCATCCTGCGTCACGAGCCGGTTATCCTTTCGATCCTGGCGCCGACATTGCCGAGCTTCTCCTCGACCTTCTCATAGCCGCGGTCGAGGTGATAGACCCGGTTGACAATCGTCTCGCCCTGAGCGGCCAGCCCCGCCAGGATGAGCGATACGCTGGCACGCAGATCGGTGGCCATCACCGGCGCGCCCTTCAGCCGCTCCACGCCCTTGACCGTGGCGGTACCGCCCTGGACTTCAATCTCTGCTCCCATGCGTTTGAGTTCCGGCGCATGCATGAACCGGTTCTCGAAGATCCGCTCCTCAAGCCGGCTGACGCCGTCGGCGGTGCACATCAACGCCATCATCTGCGCCTG
>JAUIBJ010000134.1 GCA_030428025.1 Alphaproteobacteria bacterium | reverse complement strand
ACTGGCCCTTGGTCGAGACCACGTAGAGCGTGCCCCCCGCCACCACCGGGTTGGTGGTCGCCCCGCCGGGCAGCGGCGTTGTGCCCAAAGGCGTGCCGCTTTGCGGGTTGTAGAATCGCATCAGGCCGTCATTGGAGGCCACGATCAGCCGGCCCCCGGCGATGATCGGGCCGTGATGGGCGTATATCTCGTTCTGGCGCCGGGGCTTCGATTTGGTGAAGAGCGGCAGTTTCTGCCCCCAGAGCCGACGCCCGTCACGCGCCGAAAGGCGCAGCAGTTCGTTGCGGTCGGAAATCAAGAAGATCGAATCACCTGCCGGCCAAACCGGGTTGAGCGGGCCGTCCGGCGCGGTCCACAGTCTCTCGCCATCATCGAGCCCGAGCGCGATGGTGCGCCCGGCATGGCTGCCCACATAGATGGTGTTGCCGTCGATCACCGGATCGGAGGTGATGTCGGTGACGGTGCTTGTGGAATAGCCGGTACGACGCCCGGCCACCTGCGCGTCCCAGCGGCGCAGCCCGCCCTGACGGAAGGCACCCTGCACCTCGCCCGAGCCGAAGGCGAAGACAACGTATTTGCTGGATACCGCCGGCGCCGGCGCCCCCAGCACGTTGTTGTCATTGGGCGTGCCGGTCAGTTGCCACTTGATGCGGCCGTTGGCGGTGTCGAGCGCCCAACCCACCTCGTCGCCCGAGACCAGATAGACCAGATCGCCGAGGACGGTGGGCGCACCGGTGCCCGTGGTACGCAGATTCTGTTGCCAGAGCTCGCGCCCGGTGGCTGCGTCGAGCGCGGTCAAGAGGCCGAAGCCCGAGGAGACGAAGACCTTGCCGCCGCCATAGGCCAACCCGCCGCCGCTGGCATCCGAGGAGGAATCGTTGGGCGGCGTCAGGTCGCGCGTCCAGAGCACCTGGCCCCCGGTCGAGACCGCCGTCACACGCGCCTCGGCATCCAGAGTGAAGATGCGCCCGCCCGCGACCACCGGGTCGGCGGTGATGCGGTTTCGCTTGCCGTCGCCCGCGCCGATATTGACCGACCAGGCCAGTTGCGGCGACCGGCTCAGCGCCGGGTGCGCCGTGCGCGTGGCCGGCGTGGCGATGCTCTGGGTCCATTCGGTGTTCATCCGGGTCGCGGGCAGCGACAGCGGCGGCGCCGCCGCCGGCGCCTGGGCCGAGGCCAGCGTCGTCTCGCCCGCATCCTCGGTCAGCACCGCGCGAATATCCTCGCGTTCGCCCACAAGGATGGCTTCCTTCTTCTCGCAGGCCGAAAGCAGGGCGATCCCCAGAAGGCCAATGGAAAGTGCAATCGGTCTCAACGCGTTCGTCCCCATCTTTCGGTGCGCGGCCGCCGGAACAGGGCCGGCGGGTGTCATTTCATTCCGTCGCTCACGCCGCAGGCTCCGCCCCGAGCGCCACGATCAGCTGGCGCACCCGCTGGCGCATGCCGGCCGTCGCCTCGGCATCTTCGACGATCCGCTGCAACCGTTCAAGGGCCGCGTCGCGCGCGCCCGTCTCGATGTCGATGAGGGCCAGTTGTTCCTCGGCCAGAAGCCGGGTGAGCCCGCCGGCCTGTGCAAGCCCCTCAAGCCGCATCCGCTGGTCCTCGGGGCTGAGCCCCGAGCCCGGCAGGCTGACCGCCTTGAGGATAGCCAGTTGCCGGTAGACCATCGGCACGCCGGCACTGTCGGCCATGCTCAGCAGCATCTGCGCGGCCTCTTCCGCATTCGCCTCGCCCGCCTCGGCCGCGGCCAGAAGCGTCAGCACCGCGCGGCCACCGTCACCGGGCGCGGAAATCTCCGACAAGGCCTCGGCCCGGGACGCGCGGTCGGGTTCCTGCAGCGCCGCGAGGATGGCGTCGCCGAATTCCTGTGCGTTCTGCCGGGCGCTGGCCTTCTGCCATTCGTACCAGGCCGCGCCGCCCACCAGCAGAAGCACGGCAAGCACCGCGATCCAGCCGTAGCGGCGCACATGGCGGTATAGCCGGTCGCGGCGGACCTCTTCGGTCACTTCGTCGATGAAACTGTCGCTGTCGCTCACGCCCTGCCGGCCCCCTGTCTGCCTTGGCTTGTTGCCCCCTCTTACAGGCTCGGCCCGGCGCTGCCAAGGGGCCCGACTGTTGCATGACTGTTGCAGGAAGGGCCCATTTCCGGCGGCCTTGCAGGGGAATCCGGAAAAATGTAAACTGAACTGGTTGGTTTAGCGTAGATCCCAGTTGTAATAGCCCGCCGCAGTCCCATGTCGCCCTCATCCGAACATGCCTGCCAAGAAAGTTAACCCATGCGCCTGTTCCCCATCATAGCAGCCGTTCTGGTGGTCGCCGCGATTTACGGGTTCGTCTTCGAACGAGAGCGGCTTCTCTCCATGCTGCCCCAGCCCGACGCCGCCGAGGCGCAGGCCGAGCCTGCGCCAGCCGCGCCTGCATCGGCCGATGAGGAACCGGCAGAGGCGGGCGCCGAGCAGGCCGTGCGCGTGGTGGCGGTGCATTCCGCGGCGCGCCCGATCGACCGCGCGGTCATCGTCCGCGGCCAGACCGAGGCCGACCGGCAGGTGGATCTGCGCGCCGAGACCACCGGCCAGATAATCTCGGACCCGCTGCGCAAGGGCGCCTTCGTCGAGGAAGGCCAGGTGCTGTGCAAGCTCGACCCCGGCACGCGCCAGTCGGTTCTGACCGAGACGCGGGCGCGGCTGGCCGAGGCGCGGTCGCGGGTTCCGGAGGCAGAGGCCAGGTCGCCCGAGGCGCAGGCGCGTGTGGAAGAGGCCAAGGCGCGGCTGACGGAGTCGCAGTCGCGCCTGTCGGAAGCGGAAATCAACTTTAACGCCGCCAGTCGGCTCAGCGAGGACGGCTTCGCCTCCGAAACCCGCGTCGCCGCCACCCAGGCGGCGGTGCGCGGCGCCGAGGCGGCCGTTGTCAGCGCCAGGGCCGGGCTGAAGGCCGCCGAGGCGGGGCTGCAGACGGTGGCCGCCGGCATCGAATCGGCCAAGGCCGGCGTGCAGAGCGCTCAGGCCGCCGTGGCCGCCGCCGAACGCGAGATCGACCGGCTGACCATCAAGGCGCCCTTCTCCGGGCTTCTGGAAAGTGACAGCGCCGAACTGGGCAGCCTGCTGCAGCCCGGCGGCCTTTGCGCCACCGTGATCCGGCTCGACCCGATGATGCTGGTGGGTTTCGTGCCCGAAACCCAGGTGTCGCGCATCGAGCTGGGCGCACAGGCGCAGGCCGAACTGGCCTCGGGCGACCGGGTCGAGGGCGTGGTGGTCTTCATCTCGCGGGCCGCCGACCCCGAGACGCGCACCTTCCGGGTCGAGGTCGAGGTACCAAACCGCGAGCTGAGCCTGCGCGACGGGCAGACCGCCGAAATCTCGATCTCGGCCGAGGGTACTACCGCCCATCTGCTGCCGCTTTCGGCGCTGACGCTGAATGACGAGGGCACCCTTGGCGTGCGCACGGTCGATGCCGACCGGCGGGTCGCCTTCCACGCCGTGACTCTGCTGCGAGACACCGACACCGGCGTCTGGCTCTCGGGCCTGCCCGAGGCGGCCGACGTGATCGTGATCGGGCAGGAATACGTCACCGATGGCGTCCTGGTCGAGCCCAGCTTCCAGGAGATCGGTCAATGACCGGCATCGTCGACTGGGCCGCCGCACGGGCACGGATGGTGATCGCCTTCATCGTGCTGTCGATCTTCGCCGGCTCGCTGGCCTATGTGGGCCTGCCCAAGGAAGGCGAGCCGGATATCGAGATCCCGGCGCTTTTCGTCTCGGTCCAGTTTCCCGGCATTTCCGCCGAGGACAGCGAGAAGCTGCTCGTGAAGGTGATGGAGACCGAACTGTCGGATCTCGACGGGTTGAAATCCATGACCGGCACGGCGGCCGAGAATTATGCCGGCGTGGCGCTGGAGTTCGAATTCGGCTGGGACAAGACCAAGATCATGGCCGATGTACGCGACGCGATGAGCGCGGCGGAGGCAAAGTTTCCCGAAGGCGCCGACAAGTATTCGATTACCGAGATCAACTTCTCGGAATTCCCGATCATCATCGTCAACCTGTCGGGCGACGTGCCCGAGCGCACCATGGCACGGCTGGCCAAGGATCTGCAGGACCGGCTGGAGGGGCTGGAGCCGGTGCTGGAAGCCGGTATCTCCGGCAGCCGCGACGAGATGGTCGAGGTGATCATCGACCCGCTTCGGCTTGAGTCCTACAACGTCACCGCTGGCGAATTGATCAGCGTGGTGCAGAACAACAACCAGCTTATTGCCGCCGGCGAGGTCGAGGCGCCCACCGGGGCGTTTTCGGTCAAGATCCCCTCCTCTTTCGACGAGACGCGCGACATCTACGACCTGCCGGTCAAGACCAATGGCGACCGCGTGGTGACGCTGGGCGATCTGGCGCGGATCAACCTGACCTTCGAGGACCGCACCGGTACCGCCCGCTTCAACGGCGAGACCACGGTCGCGCTGCAGGTGGTCAAGCGCAAGGGCTTCAATGTGATCGACACCGCCGCACTGATCCGCGAGACGGTGTCGGCGGCCGAAGCCGGCTGGCCCGAGCAGGTGCAGGCGGTGGTCGAGGTGGGCACCTCGAACGACCAGTCGCGCGTGATCGCCTCGATGGTCAGCCAGCTGGAAGGCTCGGTGCTGACCGCCATCGCGCTGGTGATGATCGTGACGCTGGCCGCGCTTGGCATCCGTCCGGCGCTGCTGGTGGGATTCGCGATCCCCACGTCGTTCCTTTTGTGCTTCGCGCTTCTTGCGCTGATGGGGGTGGCGGTATCGAACATCGTGATGTTCGGCCTGATCCTTGCGGTGGGGATGCTGGTGGACGGGGCCATCGTGGTGGTGGAATATGCCGACAAGCGCATCGCCGACGGCGAAGGCCCGATGCATGCCTATGTGGGCGCCGCCAAGCGGATGTTCTGGCCGGTGGTCAGCTCCACCGCGACCACGCTCTGCGCCTTTCTTCCGATGCTGTTCTGGCCCGGCGTGCCGGGGCAGTTCATGGGCATGCTGCCTGTGACCCTGATCTTCGTTCTGTCGGCCTCGCTGCTGGTGGCGCTGGTCTATCTGCCGGTGATGGGCGGGGTGACGGGGCGGATCGAGCGCTGGTTCGACAGCCGCATCCGCCGCATCGCACACGGGTTCTGGCTGTGGCACCTGCTGCTCTTCCCGCTTGCCGGCGGGGTGGCGGCAGCCGCCGGTATGGCCGCGCCGGTGCTGCTGGGGATGATCAACGCCCAATTCGCACAGATGGACGGCGGCGACATCCTGGGGTCAGTCGCCCCCACGCTGGCCGCGGTCTTCGTGCTGGGGCTGGGGGTGGTGGCGCTGGCCACCGCGGGCGTGGCCGGCATCGTCGTCATTCTGCTGGGGCTGATGGCGGTGCTGCGACGGGTGCGCTATGCGCTGCGCTGGCTGCGCGGCAAGCTGCTGCCCCGGCGCGAGGGAAAGGTGCGGGCGGGTTACAGGCGGACCGCCTTCGGCTGGCTGATCCATCTGGTCGCCGGGAACCCGATCGCGCCGCTTCTGGCCTTCTGCGCCATCTTCGTCTTCGTGGGCTCGACGCTGTTCTATTACATGAACAACAACCAGGGCACCGAGTTCTTCGTCGACTCCGAGCCGGAGAACGCCATCGTCTATGTCAAGGCGCGCGGCAACCTGTCCATCGAGCAGAAGGACGAGCTTGTGCGCGAGGCCGAGGATGTGGTGCTGACCCATCCCAACGTGCTCAACGCCTTCGCCTTCGCGGGTGAAAGCGGGCTCAACAACAATACCGGCGGTGCCCAACCGCCGCTGGACACGATCGGCCAGATCCAGCTGGAGATCGTGAAATGGGAGGATCGGCCCACCGTCAGCGAGACGTGGTTCACCATTCCCTTTCTCGACTACGAGGTGCATCGCACTGTCGTCGCGCCCGAGGCCGATGGCGACCGCACCATCGACGAGCTGACCGACGCCCTGCAGGAAATCCCCGGCGTTCAATTCGAGATTCTGGCGCTGGAGGGCGGTCCGGCCTCGGCCAAGCCCGTGCATCTGCGCATCAAGGGCGACGACTGGGACGCGCTGCGTGCCTTCACCGCCACCGCGCGCAAGAAGTTCGAGGAGACGCGGGGCCTGATCAAGATCGAGGACACGCTGCCCCTGCCCGGCATCGACTGGCAGATCGACGTGGATGTGGAAAAGGCCGGCCGCTACGGCGCAGACGTGGCCACGGTGGGCGCGATGGTGCAGCTGGTCACTCGCGGCATCCTGCTCGACACGATGCGGGTGCCTTCCTCGGACGAGGAAATCGACATCCGCGTGCGCCTGCCGGAGGAAGACAGGGTGCTGTCGACGCTGGACACGCTGAAGGTGCGCACGGCGGACGGGCTGGTGCCGCTGTCGAACTTCATCACCCGAAAGCCGGTACAGAAGCTCGCCCAGATCGACCGCATCGACCAGACGCGCTTTTTCGACGTGAAGGCCGCCGTGACCGAGGGGCTGACCAAGACCGTCACCGACGAAAGCGGCGACACCCATGTGGTGCCGGTCAACGCCAATGAACGCATCGCGGAAATCACCGAATGGCTGGAAAGCGGCGTGGTGCCGGCGGGAATCGAGTATGAATGGACCGGCGATGCCGAGGATCAGGAGGAATCCGGCGCCTTCCTGCAAAAGGCGTTCCTTGGCGCGCTGGGGCTGATGTTCATCATCCTGCTGGCGCAGTTCAACTCGGTCTACAACGCCGTGCTGGTGCTGATGGCGGTGGTTCTGTCCACCACCGGCGTTCTGATCGGCATGCTGGTGATGAACCAGCCGTTTTCGATCATCATGACCGGCACGGGCATCGTGGCGCTGGCCGGGATCGTGGTGAACAACAATATCGTGCTCATCGACACCTATCAGGAATTCAGCCGCTACATGCCCCGGATCGAGGCGATCACCCGCACGGCCGAGGCGCGCATTCGCCCCGTTCTGCTGACCACGATCACCACCATGGCGGGCCTTTCGCCGATGATGTTCGGGATCAGCCTCGATTTCATCGGCGGCGGTTATTCGATCGACAGCCCCACCGCGCTGTGGTGGAAACAGCTGGCCACGGCGGTGGTGTTCGGGCTGGGGATTGCCACGGTACTGACGCTGGTCTTCACGCCCTCGATGCTGGCGCTCAGGGTCTGGGCCACCACCTATGTCGCCTGGATCGCGCGGGCGCTGGCGCGTATGTCGCTGGGCCGGGCCAGCCGGGCGGCGCAGGACTGGATGCTCAACCGAGAGGCCCGCCGCCTGCGCGCTCCGGAACTGATCTGGGAAGACGAACGCCTGCGCGCCCCCGGCTATGACGACGAGGACGGCGGCGGCGAGCCTCCCACCCTCGACGAGTTCCAGCGCGTCCTGGGCTCGCGCGGCGGCAAGCCCCTCAAGGCGGCAGAGTGAGCTGCCGCCCCGGGCAGCCGATTCGCCTTCGTAAAACCGGCAATGTGGCGCGATTGTTTGCGCGCCCGGAAACAATGCCGAAAGCACCGCAGGGATTGTGATCCGGCTCCGCTCCAATTGCGCACGAAATTAGGCAATCGCGCCATGATTGTGGCATAACCGTGGCATGGCAATCAGTAGTTATCCGGTGGGAGACGAGGGATGAGAACGTTTTTCCTGACATTGGGTGCAGCCCTGAACATGTACCTGTCCGGGTCGGCCGTGGCCTCGGCCCAAAGCTATGGCGGCTGGCTCTGCCGCCGCTACGGTATCTATTGCGGCGACAGCGGCGGCAGCACCACCAATGTACCCGAGATCGACGTCTCCAGCGGTCTGCTGGCCGTGGCGGCGGTTGCCGCAACGCTTGCACTGGTCTGGGAAATCAACCGCCGCCGCAAAGGCGCCTGACCGTCAGATGAGCGTCCAGTCGCCGCGCCACGCGGCGACCGCGGCGATAACGGCATTGGCGACGGCATGGGCGGTGATCGCATCGAAGAGCCGCCCGCGCCGCAGATAGATCAGCGAAAACAGCACCCCGGCCAGTCCGGCCTCAAGCCATCTTCCGTGCAGCAGCGCGAAGAAGCCGGCCGAAATCGCGATGCCCAGAACGCGGCGCAGGGCGGTGCC
>JAUIBJ010000133.1 GCA_030428025.1 Alphaproteobacteria bacterium | reverse complement strand
ACTCTCCTGTGAGTTGTTCTCGTAAGTGCCGGGGTTCGCTCGGCGACTTGCACGGCCCAACCGATCAGGAACGAAAAGGTTTCCTGCGCCTTCCGGTTTTTTCGACAGCGATGCGATGGAACTGCCAGTAGGGTGCATGCGTTGCACCCCCATTGGCTTTGCGCCGGCGCCCCGCGCGTCGCCCGCGGGCGATCAAGCTTGCGCCACGCGGGATGGGAACGGATGAGAAAGGAAACATAAATGCTTGAGATTACAGGAATAGGGGGCATCATACTGCTGGTGCTGGATGTCTGGGCAATTGTGTCCGTTGTGGGCTCTGCCGCCTCCACGGGCAAAAAGGTGCTCTGGGTTCTGCTGATCCTTCTGCTGCCGCTTCTGGGCTTCATCATCTGGCTGGTGGCCGGCCCGAGGGCCGCGCCGGCATAGACATGGTCGAGGCGCAGAAAACCGCCCGCCACCGCGACCGCCCGGTACGCTATGGCTTTGGCCGGTGGTGGCAGGTGTTGAAACGGGTGATGAACGAATCGGACGCCCGCAACCTTGGATTGATTTCCGCGGGCGTCGCCTATTATGCGATGCTGTCGCTATTTCCCGCCATCGCCGCCCTCATTGCCATCTGGGGGCTGATCGCCGATCCGCAGACCATCGCCGATCAGCTGGGCATGGCGCAACAATTGTTGCCGGCGGCCGCCTATACCATCGTGGCCGATCAGGTCGAGGCTCTGATCCAGTCGACGGAATCGACCCTGCAACTGGCCAGCCTGATCTCGGTTCTGGTCGCGCTCTGGACGGCGCGCAACGGCGTGGCGTCGCTCATCCGGGGGCTCAATGCCGTCTATCGGGAAGACCACCGCAGCAATCCTCTGATGCGCTATGTGGTGGCCATCGGTCTTACCGCGATTCTGATCGCGGTGGCGCTCGTCACCTTTGCGGCGGTGGTGATGCTGCCCATTTTCCTCAACCTCTTCCATTTGTCCTTCGGCATAGAGGCGTTGATCAGCGTGCTGAAATGGGTGATCCTTCTGGGGGTCGTGCTGTTTTCGATCGGGTTGCTTTACCGCCTCGGGCCGAACCGGCGGGGGGCGCGGGTGCCTTGGGTCACGCCCGGCGCGCTGTTTGCCCTCGTCACCTGGGCCCTTGGTTCGATCGCGTTTTCCATCTACCTGCGCAACTTCGGCTCGCTCAACGAGGTCTATGGCTCGATCGGTGCGGTGGTGGCCCTGCTGCTGTGGTTCTATATCAGCGCCTATGTGGTGCTGCTGGGCGCGCTGCTGAATGCCGAACTCGAGCTGCAGACCGGCCGCGACACCACCATCGGACACCCCCGCCCCGCCGGCCATCGCAACGCGCATGTGGCCGATTACGTGATCGGTCCGTCGGGCGAGGAACACCTGGCGGACGGGGACGAGAACGGCGTCAAAAAAAAATGACGCCGGCAGGGAACCAGGCCCGCCCGCTGGCGTTCTCCTCATGAAATCGGCGGCGACACTGTCGAATTCCCCGTCGGGATTGCTCTCATCCCCAATCTCGCAATCCCGACCGCACCCTTCCTGTCCCTCGGGTGCCGGCCCCTGCCTCCCCACGGCAGGGGCCGCTTTTTTCGGCATGTCGCACAAGGGCGCCGAACCATTCGGGATGTTCTTGGTTGTCCCGGAAGACAATGGAAGTACCGATGGATTCTTCATTCGACGTGACAGTGCAAACCGCCCCGCCGCCCGAGCCCGAGGAGCCGATCGAGAGTCTGAAAGTGTATCTGACGGCGGAAGAGGCTTTTCCGGCGTTCGAACAGGCCTTTCTCGACGCGGAACGGGAAATCTCGGGCAGTTTCCGGGTGTTCGACCTCAACACCCGCCTGCGTTCGCCGCAGGCGCGCAAGATCGGCGAGACGTGGTTCGATCTTCTCTCCCATACGCTCGAGCGCGGAGTGGCCGTCCGGCTGGTGGTGTCGGATTTCGACCCCGTGGCGGCACCGGACCTTCATCAGCTGGCCTGGTCCACCCAGAGGCAGGTGGCCGACCTTCGCGACCGGGTGAAAAGAGACGTCAAGCTGGAATTCACCGTGGCGCTGCACGATGCATGCGCGGGTGCGGTGCCGAGGCTGTTCTTCTATCCGATGGTGCGTCACAAGATGAACAAGGTGGCGCAGATGTGGCTGGCGATGTCGCAACGCGAGCGCGAGCAGTTCAGGTCCGAAACCCCGCGCCTGCAGAAGCTGTGCTACGAGAACAACAACGGCAAGCTCTGCTTTCCGCTGCGGCTGGTCGATCTGCATCCGGCAACCCATCACCAGAAGATGGCCGTCTTCGACCGCAAGACGGTCTATGTTGGCGGGCTTGACCTGAACGAGCGGCGTTACGACACCAAACAGCACAGGCGGCCCGCCCCGCGCACCTGGCATGATGTACAGGCCATCGTGACCGGACCGGTGGCCGAGGCCGCCCAGAAACATCTGGACGGCTTTCTCGATACCGTTGCGGGCACCGCGCCCCCGGCCGAGCCGGCACGCGGGTTTTTGCGCACGCTCTCGCGCGCGCGTCGGCGCGCACCGATGCGGATCGCGCCCAAGACCGCGGTGAGGGAGGTCGAGCGCGCCCATTACATGGCGATCCGCCGCTCGCGGCAGCTCATCTATCTGGAAACCCAGTTCCTGCGGCATTTCCCGCTGGCCCGTGCGTTGGCCCGGCGCGCCCGTGAATGCCCCGACCTGCGGCTGATCGTTGTTCTGCCCGCCGCGCCCGAGGACGTGGCCTTTTCCAGCAGCCGCGGGCTGGATGCGAGGTTTGGCGAATATCAGCAGGTGCGCAGCCTCTCTCGTCTGCGGGCCGGATTCGGCAGCGACCGGATGGTCGTTGCCTCTCCGGTCCAGCCGCGGGAGCGGGACAGCGACGGCCGCGACACGCTTGAAGAGGCGCCGCTGATCTATGTGCATTCCAAGGTGTCGGTCTTCGACGGGTTCGGCGCGACGGTCACCTCGGCCAATCTGAACGGCCGCAGCTTGCGCTGGGATACCGAGGCCGGCATCTATCTGAACCGGCCCGAACATGTGGCCGAGCTGCGCCGGCGGGTGATGGGGCACTGGCTGCCCAAGGATGCGGGCGACGCGTTCTTCGACCCGGCAACGGCTTTCGACCACTGGCGGCGTCTGGTGGAATTCAACAGCGCCTCGCCGCCGGAGAAGCGGCGCGGGTTTCTCGTGCGCTACGATTCGGATGCCGCGCGCGAGGTGGCCACGCCGGCGCCGGGGATGCCAGAGGAAATCGTCTGAAGCCTCAGGAACCCTCCGGTCGGGGCTGTGCAGCGCCCTCCCCTCGGGTCTCCGTTTCGGCCTCTGCCTCGGGGTCGAAAATGTCGAGCATCACCAGTACGATGACAAGAACCGGGATGGCCACGATTCCGCCCACAGGGCCCCAGATCCACAGCCACACGATCAGCGACACGAAGATCAGAAGCGGATTGACCGCGATATGCCGGCCCACCAGTGCCGGGGTAACGAACTGCGCCTCGATCATGTTGAGGCAGAGATAGACTGCCGCCGGGACGGCCACCATCATCCCGTCGAAGGCGATGAGACCGGCGAACAACAAGCCCGTCACAACCGTCATCGGTCCGACATAGAGGATGAAATTCAAAAGCGCCGCCGCGACCGCCCAGATCAGCGGCGCCGGTAGACCGATCAACGCCAGCGCGCCACCCAGCGCCGCGCCGAGCCCGGCATTGATGATCGAGACGGTGAGGAAATAGCGCGCCACCAGCCGTTCGGCCCGCGTGAAGCGCTGCATGATGATAGCGGTATCGGCCGAGCTTCCGATCCAGCGCGAAAGCCAGACATAGATGCCCTTGCGGGTGTAGAGAAAGAAGAAAAGCGTGCCACCGAAGACCAGAATCTGAGCGATCAGGCGCGGAGCCAGAAACAGCGCGTCGGTCAGCTTCGGCACGATCGGCGCCTCGGCCTCACCGGCCTCGGTGCCGTCGGTGCCCAGCGCCTCGCCGACTTCGCGATTCATCTCGTCCAGACCGCGGACCAGGGCGCGGAACTCCTCGACGATGGCGCGCAGCTCCCATTTGATGCGGGGCAGTTCCTCGATGACACGCCACGCGATCGGCTCGACCAGAATGGCGATGACGGCGATGGCCGCGATGCCCAGCACCAGCACAACCGCCGAGGCGAGCCCGGGCGGAAGGCCCGCCCGTTCGAACATGTCCGACAAGGGTGCCAGCATGACACCCGAGACGGTTGCCAGCACCATAGGCGCGAAGATGTCGCTGCCGGCCTTCAACGCGGCGAAGGTCAGCACCACCGCGATGACGATGACCGAAACCCGCATCGCGGGATCGCCGTGAGGAGAACCGGGGGAGGAGACGCTGCGCATAGCACCGGCAACGCCGCCCGGGGGCATTTGTTCCCAGCGCCACGGAAGGGAACATTCACTCCCTGCACGCTGTTCCAACCCACAGATGCACGAAAGGAGATCAGGATGAATTGGGACCAGATACAAGGCAAGTGGACCCAGCTTCAGGGCAGCGCCCGCGTGGAATGGGCCAAACTCACCGATCAGGAACTTGAGCAGGTCCAGGGCGAGCGCGACAAACTCGTCGGGCTGATCCAGGAGAAATACGGCCGCAGCAAGGAAGAGGCCGAGGAGGAAGTCGATCAATGGAGCCGCAGGGTATGACCGATCTCAAGACGACACTCTGGCAACGTCTCGACAACCAGCGCGCCGGCATGCTGGGCATCGACGCAGCCGGGATGCACATGCAGCCGATGACGCCTTATGCAGACCGAGACAGAAACAGTCTCTGGTTCATCTCCGCCGCTGACAGCGACCTGACCGAGGCGGCGGAGGGCAGGCAGGCCCATTTTGCCTTCCAGACTCCGGACGAACGTTTCTATGCCTGCGTGAGCGGCAATATCGGGAAAAGCGACGACGGCGAGAAACTGAAAGAACTTTGAGGCATGATCCCGGAAGCCTTTTTCGAGGGCCACGGCCCCGAGGACTCCGATGCCGTGCTCCTGCAGATGACGCCTGACGAGGCGGCTGTCTGGACGTCCGAGACGGGCCGGCTGGAATTCGCCGCCGAAATCTCCCGCGCCGCCGCGAGCGGAACCTCGCGCCCCGATCTGGGCACGCATGACGTGATCGCGCTGCCCTGAGGCGGAATGGCTGGCGTGCGCGGGCGGCCCCCCGCCCGCGCACGCCCCTTGGAACGAAGGCCGCGGTTGAACGTTTGGGCTGCATGGTCAATCTGTTTCGCATCCTGCTGCTGGGCATCGCAGTGACGGTCTGTACCCTCGCCGTCGCGCAGGAAGCGACACAGGGCTGGTACAGCGCCGAGCGGCTGAACGAAGGGCTGGGGCCGAAGCCGGAGGATCTGAACCTCTCGACACCGCGGTCGGCCATGCGCGGCTTTGTCGAACTGGCCGACGAAAACCGTTTCGAGCAGGCAGCGCATGTTCTCAACCTCGCCACCGTGGATGCGGACGCACAGGCCGAGCGCGGCCCCGAGATCGCGCGGCAACTGTTTCAGGTGCTAGATCGCCGGGTCTGGATCGACTGGTCGGAACTGCCCTCGCGCCCCGATGCCAAGGTCGAGAAAGCCGGCAGCAAAAGCGGCTCGGGTGGCCAGATACGGCGCGATCTGGGCCTGAAGCTGTTCGAGATCGACGGCCGGGCCTACGAAATCCGCATCGCCCGCTACAAGGCCGGAGAGGAGGCAGAGCCGGTCTGGCTTTTCACCCCGCAGACAGTCGAGGACGTGCCGCCCCTGCACGACGCGTTCGGGCCGCGCATGTTCGAGCGCTACATCCCGAAAGAGTTCAAGACCGAACTGGGCGGGCTGCGGGTGTGGGAATGGATCCTGCTGCCCGTCTTCCTTCTGATGCTGGGCTTGATCGGCTGGTTGGTCAACGCCATCGTCGGCCATCTGGCAAGACGAGTCAGATACGCCTTTCTGCAACGCGCCTTCGGACGGGCCAGCTTTCCGCTGGCGCTTTTCGTGGTGGCGATCCTGGCGCAGCTTGTGCTCGGCCTGCTCGTGTCCTTCTCCGGGCCGGTGACGAGCGTGGTGCAGCCGATCCTGGTGATCGTCATGGCCTCGGCCATCGGTATCGCGGCGCTGCGCGTGGTGGATGCGGTGCTCGACCGGGTGACGCTGCGTTACGTGGGCGAGATCGACGATGCCCGCAGCCTTGACAAGCGCGAGCTTTACACCTCGATCTATGCGCTGCGCCGGGTCATCGTGTTGCTGATGGTGGGCTTTGCCGCCTTCTACGTACTCAGCCGGCTCAACCTCTTCGAATCGATCGGCGTGACACTGTTGGCTTCGGCCGGTGTGCTGACGGTCCTGCTGGGCATCGCCGGACAGGCCGTGCTGGGCAATATCCTAGCCTCTTTGCAGATCGCGCTGGCCAAGCCCGTGCGCATTGGCGACAGCGTCCTGTTCGAGGGCGAATGGTCCTATGTGGAAAGCATCTTCTACACGTTCATGCGGTTGCGCACCTGGGACGAGCGGCGGATCATCGTTCCGGTGCGCCATTTCGTATCCAAGCCATTCGAGAATTGGTCGGTGAAGGATGCGCGGATGATGCAGACCGTGCGCCTGACGCTCGACCATGCCGCCGATCCCAGGGTGCTGCGGGACAAGTTCCGAGAACTGGGCGAGAGCGACGACGACGTCATTGAACCCGATCAGTTGACTTGCTACGTCACCGCGCATGGCGATCACGGACAGGAGGTATCCTTCTATGTGATGGCCCCCGATCCCTCGACCGGCTGGGAAGTCGAGATGCGGTTGCGTGAAGAACTGCTGGCCTTCATCCGGGAAGAGCATCCGGAATGGTGGCCCCGCGAACGGATTGCGGGGAAGGACAGAGAGGGCGCCGCCCTGTCGTAGAGCTAAGCCGCGCGGGTCAGATCAGCGGGCGCGTCATCGGCTCGCGGTCCGCCGGAAGCTGGGCGGTTTCGCACAGGCGCGCGGAATCCAGAACCTTGAGCCAGCCGTTCTTCCATTCCGCGATCCCCTCGGCACAGAGCCGCCTGAGCATCTTGTTGGTGTGAACCAGCGACAGGCCAAGCGCGTCGGCGAGGTCCTGCTGCCGGAAGGGCAAGGGCATGCGTTTGCCCTCGACCATCCCCAGCGCGTTGCCCCGGTCGTGGAACTGGGCTATCGCGCGCGCCACCCGTTCTATGCCGCTCATCTGGCCGACCACGCTCAGGCTTTCGCCCAGGAAATGTTCCTCCACGGCTGAAATCCAGGTCAGGTCGTAGGCGCGTTCGGGATGGTCCTGAAACAGGCTCCAGAGCCTCTTGCGGTCGAAGACGCAAAGCCGCATCTTCGTCGTCGCCTCGACCGAGTGCTGCATCGCATCCATCACGCCGGCCTGCAATCCGATGAAATCCCCCGGCAGCACGAAACCGATCACCTGCCGTTCGCCCGAGGCGAAGGATTTGTAGCGGATACCCATGCCTTCAAGCGCGGTGTAAAGCTGGGGGCTATTGGAGCCTTCCAGCATCAGGGTTGTGCCAGGATCGACCTCAAGCTCGCCCGTCTTGAACCCCTCCATGAAATCCACCTCGCTCTCGCTCATCGGCGCGAAGAGCGGACGTTTGCGGATGGGACAGTTGCGACACTGGACGGGCATTGGATTTTTCCTGATAGACATGTCATAGTTTAATGCACGGAATGGCTGTCTGTTCCACAAATTGCGCATGATAGACATTGATTCGACAACGCACGGTTCAGGCGGACCGGCGCACGAGGGTGCGCCGGTGTTTCTTGTGCTCGAAAAGGACGCCCTGATCGCCGAGGATATCGCCGGATCGCTCAAATCCTTCGAGGATTGCCGCGTTATCCTGGTGAAGGCGCCAGACGAGATTCTGGCGCATCTGAGCGCGGAACCCCGGCTCGACGCCGCGTTTCTGGAAATGCGACTCGCACAGGTGATGGAAACGGGACTGGGGCGCCACCTTTCGGATCGCGGCGCGCATATCATCCTGACCGTCGGCGAGGACGATCAGGACATCACCCGGGAAAAGGGATGGGGCATGCTGGTGCGGCCCTTCACGGATCAGATGATCCGCGAGACGCT
>JAUIBJ010000132.1 GCA_030428025.1 Alphaproteobacteria bacterium | reverse complement strand
GCGCCGCGTCGCGTCACTGGCCCCGGATCCGGATGGGAGCATGCCCAAACTGCCTTTGCTGACCCAAGTGATGCACCGCCTGCGCCGCCCGCTCATGCTGACATGGGCGGGCCTGCTTGCCGAGCGCCTGGTACAAGCCTTCTGGCCGCTCTGGGCGGTGCTGGCCGCGAGCGCCGCGGCGGTTCTTCTGGGCCTGCACGACATGGCGCCGATCGAGGCGGTCTGGGTGGGTTTCGTGCTGGCCGGGCTGGGCGCGGCGTTTTTTGCAGTGCTGGGCGCGTTGCGGTTCCGCTGGCCGCGGCGGCAACAGGCCGTGGCCCGGATGGACAGCGTTCTGCCCGGCCATCCGCTGACCGCCCTTGCCGACCATCAAGCCGTGGGCGAGGGCGACCCGGCCTCAGAGGCGCTGTGGCGCGCGCATCTGACCCGGATGGCGGCGCGGGCGCAATCGGCGCAGGCGGTGGAGCCGGACCTCAGGCTTGCCGCGCGCGACCCGTTCGGACTGCGCTATGTCGCCCTTCTGGGGCTTGTGGTGGCCCTGCTTTTCGGATCGGTGATGCGGGTAGGTTCGGTCGCGCAACTGGCGCCGAATGCCGGGCCGCAACTGGCCACTGGCCCCGCTTGGGAGGGGTGGATCGAGCCGCCCCCCTATACCGGTCTTCCCAGCCTCTATCTCAATGATCAGGATGGCGAGATCCGCGTGCCGGCGGGCAGCCGGGTCACCCTGCGGCTTTACGGCGAGGTCGGCGCGCTCAGTGTTGCCGAAACCGTATCGGGCCGGACGGAGGATGTGGGCGCTGCCACTGATCCCGAACAGCAATTCGATATTGCAGAAGACGGCAGTCTGTCCATCGACGGGCCCGGCGGGCGCGCCTGGACGATCCACGCCACGCCCGATGCGCCCCCCGATGTGGCGCTGGTCCCGGAAGGCGCCAAGACCACATTCGACGGTCAGATGAGCCAGCCCTTCCGCGCCACCGACGATTATGGCGTCGAGACCGGCACGGCGACCTTCCGGCTCGATCTGCCCAAGGTCGACCGCCGCTACGGTCTGGCGGTCGAGCCGGAGCCGCGCGAGCCGGTCGTGCTCGATCTGCCGATGCCGATCACGGGTGACCGGGCGGAATTTACGGAAACCCTGATCGAGAACCTGTCGCAGCACCCTTGGGCCCATCTGCCGGTGACGCTGGAACTGTCGGTGACCGACGCCGCCGGCAACGCGGGCGCCAGCCTGCCGGAGTCGATGGATTTGCCCGCGCGGCGCTTCTTCGATCCGCTGGCCGCCTCGGTTATCGAGATGCGACGCGATCTGCTCTGGTCGCGGGACAACGCGACCCGGGTGGCGCAAGTGCTGCGTGCGGTCTCACACGACCCCGAGCCAGGCCTTTTCCGGTCGGAGACCGCCTATCTGCGGCTGCGGGTGATCCTGCGGCGCCTGGAGACGCTGACGAGTCATGACAGCCTGACCGAGGAGGCGCGCGACGAGATCGCCGAGGCGCTGTGGGATCTGGCGGTTTTGCTGGAGGACGGCGATATCGGCGACGCGCTGGAGCGGATGCGCGAGGCGCAGGAACGGCTGAGCGAGGCGATGCGCAACGGCGCCAGCGAGGACGAAATTGCCCGTTTGATGCAGGAATTGCGCGACGCGACGCAGGATTATCTGCGCCAGAAGGCACAGCAGGCACAGCGCGATGGCGAGCAGCAGGAGGGCGACCAGCAGCTTTCCGAGAACATGATGATGCTCGACCAGCAAGACCTGCAGGACATGATGGACCGCATCCAGGAGCTGATGGAGCAGGGCCGCTATGCCGAGGCCGAACAGGCCCTGCGCGAGTTCCAGGAGATGATGGAAAATCTGCGGATGACCCAAGGCCAGCAGGGCCAGCAGGGCCAGAACCCCGGCCAGGAGGCGATGGAGGGGCTGGCCGAGACGCTGCGCAACCAGCAGGGCCTGTCCGATCAGGCCTTCCGCGACCTGCAGGAACAGTTCAATCCCAATTCCCAGTCGGGCCAGTCGCAGCAGAACGAAGGCCGCGACGGCACCGAAGGCCGCGGCCAGAGCCATCAGGGCCAGCCGGGGCAGGGCCAGGGCAATCAGCCGGGCCAGCAGCAGGGGCGCGATGGACAGACCGCCGAAGGCCCTGGGCAGGGCTCGCTGGCAGACCGGCAGGAGGCGCTGCGACGCGAGCTGGAACGACAGCGCGGCAACCTGCCCGGCGCGGGCTCGGAGGCGGGCGATGCTGCGCGCGAGTCGCTCGACCGGGCCGACCGGGCGATGCGCGGCGCCGAAGAGGCGCTGCGGCAGGACGATCTGGCCGAGGCGATCGACCGGCAGGGCGAAGCGATGGAGGCGTTGCGCGACGGCATGCGCAATCTGGGCGAAGCGCTGGCCGAGAACGAACAGAGCCCCGGCGGGCAAGGCCAGACCTTGGGCCAGTTCGGCGACCAGCAGTCCGATCCGCTCGGCCGCACGCCGGGCCGGGGCGCGCAGGTGGGAACGCAGGATAACCTGCTTCAGGGCGAGGATGTCTACCGCCGGGCTCGGGAGTTGCTGGACGAAATCCGCCGCCGCTCGGGCGAGGGCGAGCGGCCCGAGATCGAACTCGATTACCTGCGAAGACTGCTGGAGCGGTTCTGAACCGGGTGCGCGCGGCGTTCACGATGGTTGGTCGACCGGTCAGCCAGCGAAAACTCCCGTGATCTGCGCGATCAGCCCGCCCACCGTGCCATGAAGCGCGAGCCGCCAAGTGTCGATCTGCTGCACATAGGACGCCAGCGGGTCGGCCAGCGCCGGCACCGCGTCAGCGAGTTGCGGTGAGAAGATGTAGATCGCCGTGCCGAGAAGGGCCAGAACGATGGCGAGCCGCATGCCGCGACGGAACCCGCCGGCATTCGCGGGGGTCGGGGTGGCCTCGCTGCCGTCGCGGGCCGAGCCGTTTGCGTTCTGCCGGTCGGCGCCCCCGGCCATCGAGGTATCGGTCTCCTCGATATCCGGCAGGAGCCCGCGCCGGGACGGGATCAGGTCGTCCTCCTCGGATTCCGGGGCCTCCTCGGGCGTGTCGGTGCCGCGCAGCCGGGCCATCCTGGCACGGGCCTGGCGCGAGCGGCGGTCGGCCTCGTCCTCGGGCTGACCGAGGCCCAGATCCGGCTGGGTTTCCAGACCGCCCCGGGCTTCGGCGGCGCGCGCCTGCTCCTCGCGCGCGGCTTCCTCGCGCAGGACGCTGGCGATTTCGGGGTCGAGGTCGCGCCTTGCCGGCTCCTCCGACTCGGCGTCGGCGGGCTCGTCCTCGTATTCGGGCTCCCCCTCGGGTTCTGGTTCGGGCGGCGCGGCCCAGCCGGTGCCCTCCTCGTCGGAATAGTCGGCCCCCGCCTGCTCGGTCCCGGCCATCTGTTGATCGGGATGTGGCTGAAACCAGGTGTCGCCGCAATTGGAACATTGCACGTCCCGACCGCTTTCCGGGATCACTTCGTCAGGAACTTCGTACTGCGCCCCGCAATTCGGGCAAATGAGCCTCATTTCGCCACCCGTTGCCTTGTCGCCGGTTTCGGCCGCGCCTCTCCGGCAAATCCTTTTGTCACAGGTGTAACGGGTGCGTTGCGAAAGAGCAAAGCAAATTGGGGCGGTTACCGTTGCACTGGTTCAGGCTCTGGGGCATGTAAGGGCTGTTGCGCAGAGGGGGTGGACTTGGTCGAGCTGGAAAACGTGGCCTATAACTACGGCGGAGGGGAGCTGTTGAGTGACATATCGCTCAGGCTGCAACCCGGATCGTTCCACTTCCTGACAGGCCCGTCGGGCGCGGGCAAGACGACACTGCTGAAGCTCTGCTATGGTGCGCTGGTGCCCACATCGGGGCAGGTGCGGCTGTTCGAAAAGGACCTGCGCGAGATGGAGCGCGACGACATCGCGCTGATGCGACGCCGGATCGGCGTGGTGCATCAGGATTGCCAGTTCCTGGACCACCTGTCGGTGTCCGACAACATCGCCCTGCCGCTGATGGTGGCGGGCCGCGACCTGTTGTCCGAGGCCGCCAATCTCAAGGAACTGACCGGCTGGGTTGGCCTGTCTGGCCGCGCCACCGCCATGCCGCCCGAGTTGTCGGGCGGCGAGCGACAGCGGGCGGCGCTGGCGCGGGCGGTGATCATGTCGCCCGACGTGGTGCTGGCCGACGAGCCCACCGGCAATATCGACTGGGAGATGTCGCAGCGCCTGCTGCGGCTTCTGGTCGAGCTGAACCGAATGGGCAAGACAATCATGATCGCCACCCACGACCTTGCCCTGATCCGGGCCGCGAAGACTCATGTGCAGGCGCGGGTGCTGCGCATCTCCAACCGGCGGCTGCAACTGGCGGGGGCAGATCTGTGATGGCGATGCTGGAGCGGATCACCGAATTTGCCGTGGGCGACGTTCAGGCCGACCGCGTGGTGCCGCCCACAGGTTTCACCGCGACGCTGACGCTGTTCACCGCCGGCGCCATGGCCTTTCTGGCGGTCTTCGCCCTGGCCCTGTCGCTGGCCACCGGTCGGCTGGCCGACCGCTGGGGTTCGGAGCTGGCGCTCAGCTCGACGATCCGCATCTCGGCGCCTGCGGGGGAACTCGCCGCGCAGACCGAGGCGGTACTGAACGTGCTCAACTCCACCCGCGGCGTGGCCTCGGCCCGGGCGCTGACCGACGAAGAACAAAAGGCACTGCTGGAACCGTGGTTCGGCCCCGACCTGCCAGTCGAAACCCTGCCGATCCCGCGGCTGGTCGAGGTGATCGAGACGCGCGAGGGCTATGACGCCGACGGGCTGCGCCTCCGGCTTGCCGCCGAGGCGCCGGGCGCGGTGCTCGACGATCATACCCGCTGGCGCCGTCCGCTGGTGCGGGCGGCGGTGCGCCTGCGGCTTCTGGGCTGGGCGTCGATCCTGCTGATCGGGGCATCGACGGCGGCGATGATCACGCTGGCGGCCCATGCGGCGCTGGCGGCCAACGCGCAGGTTATCACCGTGCTGCGCCTGGTCGGTGCGCGCGACGCCTATATTGCCCAGGCCTTCGAGAGGCGCTTCACCCTTCGCGCACTGATGGGGGCGCTGGCAGGCACGGCGCTTGCGGTGGTGGCGATCCTGCTGCTGCCGCCCGCACAACCCGAGGGCGGTTTTCTCACCGGTCTCGGCTTTCAGGGCTGGCACTGGTTCTGGCCGCCGGTCATCCCGGTTCTGGTGGCGCTGGTGGCTTTCCTGGCCACGCGGATGGCGGCGCGCCGCACACTGAAGGCGATGCCATGAGGGACGCCCTGCAATGGCTGCGCTCGCTGATCTTCATCATCAGCGCCTATGCGATGATGGGCGTTCTGGGGATCTTGTTCTTCCCCTGGGCGGTCTTCAGCCGGCGCGGTGCGCGGATCGCCTGCCAACTCTGGTGCCGCTGGGTGCGGTGGTCGGCCGGCTGGATGGTGGGGCTGAAGACCGAGGTGCGCGGTACGCCGCCCAGCGACGAGGTGATGATCGCCGCCAAGCACCAGTCCTTTCTCGACATCATCATGATCTTCGGCAGCGTTCCCGCGGGGAAGTTCATCATGAAGCGCGAGCTGATGTGGGCGCCGGTGATCGGGCAGTATGCGCTGCGGATCGGCTGCGTGCCGGTGGACCGGGGCAAGCGCAGCCAGGCGATCCGCAGGATGGTGGCGGATGTGGACAAGGGGCGGCTGGAGCCGGGGCAGTTGATCATCTATCCGCAGGGCACGCGGATCGCGCCGGGGATCAAGGCACCGTTCAAGATCGGCAGCGCGGTGCTCTACGAAGAACTGGGCCAGGACTGCGTGCCGGCGGCCACCAATGTGGGCGTGTTCTGGCCGCGCAAGGGGATCATGCGCAAGCCGGGGCTGGCGGTGGTGGAGTTCCTGCCCCGGATCGAGACGGGCCTGGGCAGGGCGGAGTTCATGGCCCGGCTCGAGACCGAGATCGAGGAGGCCTCGATCCGGCTGCTGGAGGAGGCGGGGTTTCATGTCGACGATCACGACGGTTGAGGCGCTAAGGGCGCTCTACCCCGAGCCGGTTCCGGCGGCGATCGTCAAGGTGGCCAGGCGGCTGACGCCGCTTTACCGGAAGTGGATCGAAGGCGCGCGTCTCTGCATCATGTCGACGGTGGGGCCGCAGGGCGTGCATGGCAGCCCGCGCGGCGATGATGGGCCGGTCGTGCGGGTGCGGGACGCGGGCACCCTGCTTATGCCCGACTGGCGGGGGAACAACCGGCTGGATTGCCTGCACGACATTGTCGAGGAGGGGCGCGTGGCGCTACTGTTTCTGGTGCCCGGATCGACCACCACGGTCCGGGTGAACGGGCGGGCGGTGCTGACGGATGACGAGAGCCTGCGCGAGAGCTTCGCGCGCAAGTCGATCCGGCCTGCGACGGTGATCGTGATCGAGGTAGCGGAGGTCTATACGCAATGCGCCAAGGCCTTGCTGCGCTCGGGGCTCTGGGGGCGGGACGACCGCGACATGGTGCCGACGGTCGGCCAGATCCTGGCGGACATGTCGGACGGAGAGTTCGGCGGGCCGGATTATGACCGGGATTACGAGGCGAACGCCGGGCCGCGCATGTGGTGAGCCGCCCGCCGGCCGCTTGCAGACCCGCCCCGATTTCTTGCGACGGAAACTGCCGGGGACTGCGTAACAGAAAGGCAGCCTCCGCATCCGTCCCCCGTGTGTACCGGGAGGCTGCCGCTTCGCTGTCGCGAGTCCCTGCGACGGATGGAGGGCCGGTGAGGGCAGCCTCCTCACCGGCCTTTGTTCAGCTGTGGATCGCCCCGTCGCCGCAGGCGAGCGCCGCCTCGCGCACCGCTTCGGAGAAGGTGGGATGCGCGTGGCAGGTGAGCGCCACATCCTCCGCCGCGGCGCCGAACTCCATCGCCACGCAGATTTCGTGGATGAGATCGCCCGCGCCCGGCCCGATGATGTGGCAGCCCAGTACCCGGTCGGTTTCCTTGTCGGCGAGGATCTTGACGAAGCCGTCGCCGGCGAAGACCGCCTTGGCCCGCCCGTTGCCCATGAAGGAGAACTTGCCCACCTTGTAGGCGCGGCCCTCTTCCTTCAGCTGTTCCTCGGTCTGGCCCACGGCGGCGACCTCGGGATGGGTGTAGATCACGCTGGGGATCACGTTGTAATTGACGTGGCCCGCCTTGCCGGCGATGACCTCGGCCGCGGCCATGCCCTCGTCTTCGGCCTTGTGGGCGAGCATGGGCCCCTCGATGGCGTCGCCGATGGCGTAGATGCCTTTCACACTGGTCTGCCAATGATCGTCGGTCCTGATCTGGCCGCCCTTGGTCAATTCGATGCCGAGCGCGTCGAGGCCGAGCCCCTCGGTGAAGGGTTTGCGCCCCGTGGCCACCAGCACCACGTCGGCGTCGAGCTGGTGCTCGCTGTCGTCCTTGCGCCGCCTATAGTTCACCTTGGCCTTGGTCTTGAGCGTCTCGACCGAGGTGACGGCGGCGCCCATGACGAATTCGAGCCCCTGTTTCTTCAGGGTCCGCTGAAAGACCTTCTGCACCTCCGCGTCCATGCCGGGGGTGACGTGGTCGAGGAATTCGACGACCGTCACATGCGCGCCAAGCCGGGCATAGACGCTGCCCATCTCCAGCCCGATGACCCCGGCGCCGATGACCACCATCTTCTTCGGCACTTTGGACAGCTCCAGCGCGCCGGTGGAGGTGACGACGATCTTCTCGTCGATGGTCACGTCCGCGCCCGGCACGTTGGAGGCCTCGGAGCCACTGGCGATGATGATGTTCTTGGCGTCATGGGTCTCGTCGCCCACCTTGACCTTGCCCGCTTCTGGGATCGAGCCCCAGCCTTTCAGCCAGTCTATCTTGTTTTTCTTGAACAGGAATTCGATGCCCTTGGTGTTCTGGCCGATGACATCGTCCTTGTAGGCCAGCATCTCCTTCCAGTCGACCGAGGGCGCCTTGCCCTTGAGCCCCATCTTCGCGAAATTGTGCTCGGCCTCGTGCAGCATGTGGGAGGCGTGAAGAAGCGCCTTCGACGGGATGCAGCCCACGTTGAGGCAGGTGCCGCCCAGCGTCTCGCGGCCTTCCACGCAGGCGGTCTTCAGGCCCAG
>JAUIBJ010000131.1 GCA_030428025.1 Alphaproteobacteria bacterium | reverse complement strand
CCGGGGCGGGCGAGCTTCATGTCTGGGCTGCTGCCCTCGCGCTCGCGCGTCTACGACAACGCCGCCGAGTTCGCCGCCGACATTCCCACCTATGCCCATCACCTGCGCCGGGCGGGCTATCAGACCTGCCTGTCGGGCAAGATGCATTTCGTGGGGCCCGACCAGCTGCACGGGTTCGAGGAGCGGCTGACCACCGATATCTACCCGGCCGATTTCGGCTGGACGCCGGATTACCGCAAGCCGGGCGAGCGGATCGACTGGTGGTATCACAACCTCGGGTCGGTGACCGGAGCGGGGGTGGCCGAGATTTCCAACCAGATGGAATACGATGACGAGGTCGCCTATCACGCCACCCGCAAGGTCTATGACCTCGCGCGCGGGCATGACGACCGGCCCTGGTGCCTGACGGTCAGCTTCACCCATCCGCACGACCCTTACGTGGCGCGGAAGAAATACTGGGATCTCTACGAGGGGTGCGAGCACCTGCTGCCGGAGGTGCCGGCGATGGCCTATGAGGATCACGACCCGCATTCCAGGCGCATCTTCGATGCCAACGACTGGCGCTCCTTCGAGATTACCGAAGACCATATCCGCCGGTCGCGCCGGGCCTATTTCGCCAACATCTCCTATATCGACGACAAGATCGGCGAGGTGATGGAGGCGCTGGAGGGCACGCGGCAGGAGGATCACACGATCATCCTCTTCGTCTCGGACCACGGCGACATGCTGGGCGAGCGGGGGCTGTGGTTCAAGATGTCCTTCTACGAGGGCTCGGCGCGGGTGCCCTTGATGCTGCATGTGCCGGGCATGGCCCCGGGGCGGGTCGACGACCCGGTCAGCACCATCGACGTCTGCCCGACGCTCTGCGATCTGGCCCGCGTCGGCATGGACGAGGTCGCGCCCTGGGTCGAGGGGCATTCCCTCGTTCCGCATGGCCGGGGAGAGCCGCGCGAGGCCCCTGTGGCGATGGAATATGCCGCCGAGGCCTCCTATGCGCCGCTGGTGGCCCTGCGGGAGGGGAAATGGAAATTCACCCGCTGCGCGCTCGATCCCGACCAGCTGTTCGATCTGGAGGCCGATCCGCACGAGCTGACCGACCTCGCGGGTGACCCGGCCCATGCCGAAACGCTTAAGCGGTTCGCCGACCTGGCCGAGGCGCGCTGGAACCTCGACGCCTTCGACGCGCAGGTGCGCGAAAGCCAGGCGCGCCGCTGGGTGGTCTACGAGGCGCTGCGCAAGGGGGGGTACTACCCCTGGGATTACCAGCCGCTTCAGAAGGCCTCGGAGCGCTACATGCGCAACCACATGGATCTGAACGTGGTCGAGGAAAACCAGCGTTTTCCGAGGGGGGAATGAGGTCCCGCCGCCCCGGCACGCCGCCCGCCCGCCCACCCCGTCGCGCCGGGGCGGCGGGGCGAAGCCGGGTGCCGCCGGGCGCGGGGGGGGGCCGTCGGAGGCCTCCGGCGGGGATATTTTCGGCCAGAAGAAGCCCGGGGCGTGCCTGCCTCGATCCGGCGCGGGCCGGGTCGGTCGGGCCGGGGTCATTGGAACTGGACATCTGCCAGGGGAGACGGGGCTGATGGAAGCCGATTACGTGATCGTGGGGGCGGGCAGCGCGGGCTGTGCCATGGCTTACCGGCTCAGCGAGGCGGGAAAGTCGGTGCTGGTGGTGGAGCATGGGGGCTCGGATGCCGGCCCCTTCATCCAGATGCCCGGCGCGCTCAGCTATCCGATGAACATGAAGCGGTATGACTGGGGCTACCGGACCGAGCCCGAGCCTCACCTGGGCGGCCGGCGGCTGGCCTGTCCGCGGGGCAAGGTGATCGGCGGGTCGTCCTCGATCAACGGGATGTGCTATGTGCGCGGCCACGCCTGCGATTTCGACCACTGGCGCGATCAGGGGGCCGAGGGCTGGGGCTATGCCGATGTTCTGCCCTATTTCAAGCGGCTGGAGAACTGGCACGATGGCGGCCATGGCGGCGATGCGGGCTGGCGGGGCCATGACGGCCCTCTTCATGTCAGCCGGGGCCGGATGGCCAACCCGCTCACGCGCGCCTTCATCGAGGCGGGCGGGCAGGCCGGGTATGAGCTGACCGACGATTACAACGGCGAGAAGCAGGAGGGGTTCGGCCCCTTCGACATGACCGTCTGGCAGGGGCAGCGCTGGTCGGCGGCCAATGCCTATCTCAAGCCCGCCCTGAGACGGGACAACTGCGATCTCGTGCGCGGGCTGGTCCAAAAAGCGGTGATCGAGGAGGGCCGCGCCGTGGGTGTGGAGGCCGTCGTGCGGGGGCAGCGCCAGGTGATCCGGGCGCGGCGGGAAGTGATCATCGCCGCCTCGTCGATCAACTCGCCCAAGCTTCTGATGCTGTCGGGCGTGGGGCCTGCGGCGCATCTGGCGGACCACGGCATCGAGGTGGTGGCCGACCGCCCCGGCGTGGGCGCCAATCTCCAGGACCATCTGGAGCTTTACATCCAGATGGCCGCAAGCCAGCCGGTGAGCCTTTACAAATACTGGAACCTGGCCGGCAAGGGCTGGGTCGGGCTGCGCTGGCTTCTGGGGCGCAAGGGGCCGGGGGCCAGCAACCAGTTCGAAAGTTGCGGCTTCATCCGGTCGGAGGCCGGGGTGGAATACCCGGATATCCAGTACCATTTCCTGCCCATCGCCGTGCGCTATGACGGCAAGGCGGCCGCCGAAGGGCACGGGTTTCAGGCCCATGTGGGGCCAATGCGCTCGACCTCGCGGGGGTCTGTCACGCTGCGCAGTGCCGATCCGGCCGAGGATCCGGTGATCCGCTTCAACTACATGAGCGAGGCGCGGGACTGGCACGAATTCCGGCAATGCATCCGGCTGACGCGGGAAATCTTCGCGCAGGAGGCGTTCAAGCCCTTCGTGAAGCATGAAATCCAGCCCGGCGCGGAGGCCCGGAGCGACGACGAGCTCGACGCCTTTATCCGCGACCATGCCGAAAGCGCCTATCACCCCTGCGGCACCTGCCGCATGGGCCGGGCGGACGACCGCAATGCGGTGGTGGACCCGGAAGGACGGGTGATCGGAGTGGACCGGCTGCGGGTGGCCGATTCGAGCCTTTTCCCGCGCATCACCAACGGCAATCTCAACGCCCCTTCGATCATGGTGGGCGAGAAGATCTCGGACCACATCCTGGGGAAAACACCTCTTCCGCCGGAGAATGCCACGCCGTGGATGCACCCCGAATGGCGGACCGCGCAGCGCTGAGGCCGGGGAACCGGCGAAGCCGTCGCGCGTTGTCCGTGCGACGGCCCCAGCCGATGGCGGCGCCGGTCCGACCACACGGGAAGCGAGGAAAGCCCATGTCCCAACTGCCGCAGGAATTCTATGACGAGTTTCCGGATCATGCCGACCGGATCAGGGCGCTGGAAGCGGAAAACCCGGAATTCCGCCAGAAGGCACTGCGCTATCACGAGCTTCAGCGCGCCGCCCATCGGGCGGAGATGAAGGAAGAACCGCTGACGCAGGAGGCGGATGTGGAGCTTGCCAAGGAGCGCGATGCGGCGCGCGAAGAGCTGTGGCGGCACATCATGTTGTGAACCCTTGCCGATTTGATCGGTATCAAGGGCGCGGGGCACATGCGACGCTAGGGATGGATGAACCGAATCCGTCCTCAAGGAGTGAATGCATGTCGACCCACACCCCGCACGAGTTGCATGAAGAGTTTCCCGAATTCAACGACAAGATCACGCAGCTCAAGTCGGCGGACGCGCATTTCGCGCGGCTGGCGGACGAATATCACGAGGTCAACAGGGCGGTGCATCGGGCCGAGACCAATGTCGAGCCGGTGGAGGAACTGGTCGAGGTCGAGATGCGCAAGAAACGGGCGTTCCTGAAGGACGAGATCTATCGGTTGCTGTCGGCCTGAGCCGACAGACTGGCAAACATCGAGGGCGCGCCCGTATTCGCGGCGCGCCTTTCGTTTGGCAAAGCCCGGCCCCCTCTTAACGGCGATCAAAGACATCCCCCGCCGCCTGCCTCTAGGAAGGGATGGCAGCCCTATCCAGAGGAGGACGGAGATGAAACGGAGACCAGACGTCATCAGGCGCCTGTCGCGCGCTTTGGTCATGCTGGCAATGGCGGTGGCCTTCATGGCGGGCAACCCGGCAAGCGCCGACATGGGCGAGTCGAACTTCGCCCTGATTTCCGACGCCTCCCAGAAAACGGTGCGCGCGGGCGTGGGCCAGAACAGCCTGCTGGCCGCCGTCAGCGGCGAGATCCGGTCATGGGAAACCTTCCGGCGCATCCCGTTGGGCGACATGTCCTTCGCGATGCAGTCGGTGCAGTCCGGCAAATACGTGCGCGCGGGCGTCGGGCCCAATGCCCAGCTGGCCGCCGTCAGCGACACGATCGGCGCGTGGGAAACCTTCGAATGGATCGACCTCGGCAACAGCCGGATGGCGTTCCGCTCGGCCCAGAACGGGAAATACGTGCGCGCCGGCGTGGGCGACGGCAGTTTCCTGGCCGCCACCAGCCCGCATATCGCGGCGTGGGAGACCTTCGTTCTGGTGATCGTGCCCGACTGAACCGTTCTCAATCCACCCTGTAGGGCAGCACGTCGCGTTCATCCGGCGTGACCTGAAGCCGGCGTTCCAGCGGCGGGACCGAGCGCTGGTGGCAGCCGGTGCGTTCGCAGATACGGCAGGAGATGCCGATGGGCTCGAAGGCGCGGGCGTTGGTCAGGTCCAGATCGTCGGCATAGACCAGCGCGTCGGCATGCTTGATCTCGCAGCCCAGGGCGATGGCGAAGCGACGCACCGGCGCGCCGAAGCTGCCGCCGGGTTTGGAGACGTCGCGGGCAAGCGAGATGTACCGCACCCCGTCGGGGGTTTCGGCCAATTGCCGAAGGAAGCGGCCGGGCGTTTCGAACGCGCGGTGGACGTTCCAGAGCGGGCAGGCGCCGCCGAAGCGGGCGAATTGCAGGCGCGTGGCCGAGTGGCGCTTGGTGATCGTGCCCGCCTGGTCGACCCGCACGAAGAAGAAGGGCACGCCCTTGGCGCCGGGCCGCTGGAGGGTGGAAAGCCTGTGGCAGACCTGCTCGATCGAGGCGCCGAAACCGTTGGCGAGGATTTCCAGATCGTGCCGATGCGTCTGGGCGGCCTGAAGAAAGGCGGTATAGGGCATCAGCGCCGCACCGGCAAAGTAGTTCGCAAGCCCGATCTTGGCGATCGACCGTGCCGCCTCGGACTGGAAGCGGGCGAGGTCGAGCGTGGCTTCCAGCAGCTTGTCCTGAGTGAGCAGCGCCACCTGCAACAACATCTGGAAGGTGCGGGTTTCGGGCTCGGCCCGGGTGGAGAGATGAAGCGTGCGCGCCGCCCGGTCGAAACGGCGCAGCATCCCGGTATCAGAGCCCGTCACGGTAATGCCAAGCGCGGCTAGCTTGGCCTCGGCGATCTCGCGTACGGGCCGCGTGCGGTCGGTGCCGGCGAAGCGTTCGGCGGCGCGGTCCACCGCGTCGATATAGTTGTCGCAATAGTGGAAGAAGTCGCGCACCTCGTCCCAGGGGCTGGGCTGCATACGGCTGTCCTCGCGCCCCAATGCCTCGTCGAGGGAGGCGAGACGCTCATGCGTCTGGCGATAGGCGCGGTGCAGTTCGAGAAAGGCGCGCGCAAGGGCGGGGGCGTTGGAGGCGGTGAGCCGCAGATCGCTGATGGGCGGCGGGTCGTCCGCGAAGACCGGATCGGCCAGCGCCTCGCGCATGTCCGACACCATGCGTTCCGCATCGCCGGTCGACAATTCGGTGACGTCGAAGCCGAATTCCTGCGCCAGTGCCAGCACCACGGTGGTCGAGACGGGGCGGTTGTTGTTCTCCATCTGGTTCAGATATGGCAGCGAGACGCCCAGCTTGGCAGCGAACTCCTTCTGCGTCAGCGCGAGCTTCTGCCGGGTCTCGCGCAACTTGGCGCCAGCATAGAGTTTCTGGATCGGCATGGTCGGGATCTTTGCAATTTCGCTTTTCGCGCAGATTAGGTTTGCAAAGCTCGGCATGCAAGCGCCGCCCGTCGTCTGTCACCCCTGGTGTGGAACAATCCGCCTCAGGCTGCTGTTGACACTCCATCGAATGTTTTCAACAGGAGGAAGATGATGATTTCCCGCAAAGCTGCCCTCGTCGTATCCACGGCCCTGACAGTCACGCTTGGCGGCGCGTCGGCGCTGTATGCTCAGGAGCGGGCCGAGCAGTGCACCGAACTCGAACGCGTCAGCGGCAATGCGCCCGACCGGCTGTTCGAGGCGGCCGAAGGCGACCGCGAGGCTTATGCCGGTGTCGTCGAGGAAGGCGATGGCGCGCGCTGCGAGCAGGCGCTGAACATCCTTCGCGATGCCGCGGAAGAGAATGACATCCGCCTCGCCGAGCGCGACAGCGACAGCGCGACGGCCGAGGCCAATGCCCAGGCCAGTGACAGCATGCAGGCTGTCGAGAGCGACCGGACCACGGTGCGCCTCAGCGATCAGGTGACGGTCGAAGGCACTGTTTATCTCGACCGCGAGCCGCCCAGCGTCGAGGTTCAGGAGGGCGAGGACGAGGTGATCGTCACGCCGGGCCGCTCGGACGTGAACGTCAACGAACAGGCCGCCGAGATCGTGGTGAAGGAACAGCCCGCGCAGATTTCGGTGGAGATGGTGCAGCCCACCATCAGCATCGAACAGCCCGCGCCGGAAATCATCATCACGATGCCCGAACCGGGCGTGGACGTGGCCAATGCCGACCCGCAGGTCGAGGTGCGCACGGCGAAGCCCAAGGTTACGGTGTCGCAATCCTCTCCTTCGGTGCGGCTTGACCTTCAGGTCGCCGAAGACGTGGAGAATTCCGACGGCGTCGAGATCGAGGATTCGCGGACCGGCGAGCGCTATGCGCAGGGCGAGACCGGCGAACTTGCGACCGAGGATGCCGACGCGCAGATCACCCGCACCGAACCGAAGGTGACGATGCAGCGCCCGGCCTCGCAGGACGAGGAATCGCGGGTGCAGATCTCGCGGGCCGAACCCTCCGTCAGCTATCAGCGGGCCGAGCCCAAGGTCAACGTCACCCAGAGCGGCGAGGCCACGGTCGAGGTCACGCGGGTCGGCGAGCCGAAGGTCACGATCAACCGTCCCGGCGAGCGTGACAAGGCCGAAGCCGGTTCGAACCGGCAATCGGGTTCGGACGATCAGCAATTGGCCCAGAATGCGCAGCCCGACAGCAATGGCGCCGAAAATGACGACATGGCGCAATCGGGCGAGCAATCCGACGTGACCGATCAGCAGATGGCGCAGGGCGAGCAGCCCGGCCAGCAGACCGGTCAGGACATGAACGATCAGACCGCCATGCAGGATGGCTCGGACGACATGCAGCAATCGAGCGATCAGGCCGCGGCCGATCAGGATCGTGGCCCGAGCATGCAGGTCGACGGCTACCAGACTGCCGAGGCCGGCACCTTCACCGCCGACGAACTGACCGGAGCGGAGTTCTACGGCAGCGAGGAACGCATGGGCGAGGTCTCGGAAGCCGTGGTCGGCAGCAATGCCGGCGAGGTCACCGATTTGGTTGTCGACATCGGCGGGTTCCTCGGCCTTGGCGCGCACAGCGTGGCCATCCCCTTTGACGAGGTGGAGATCATGCGCGCCGAAAGCGGCGACGACCTGCGCGTCTATGTGGACATGACCCGCGAGGACATGGAGCAGATGCCCGAATACGAAGAGTGAGCGACGGCCTCACGGCTCACGCAGACGGACCGCCCTTTCCGGGCGGTCCTTTTTTTGTCGGAACGGCGAAGGTCGAGGCACGGGGCGCTTGGGTGCATCGCGATTGGCCGGGGTCGTGGTGTCCGGCAAACCGCCGCTCAGCCCGCCCCCGCAAGCCGCCGTTCGCGCCGGATGACCAGGAAGATCGAGACGATGGCCCCCAGGGCGGTGATGACCATCATCCACAAAAGCGGGAAGGCTCCGCTTTCGGGCGTCAGCAGTGCCCCGGCCAGGGCTGAAAGCGCCGCGCCGAGCCCGATCATCAGTGCCCCGGACAGCCCGCTTGCGGTGCCCGCCAGATGCGGGCGGACCGACAGCGCGCCGGCGGTGGCGTTGGGAATGG
>JAUIBJ010000130.1 GCA_030428025.1 Alphaproteobacteria bacterium | reverse complement strand
GCTGATGTCGGCATATCGTCCCTGCGGCATCATGGTTTTCACGCATGATGCCCGGGGCCGGCCAACCGGCCTATCATCGCTAATGATGATTTTTCAGCTGCAGGAGCGGGGCCAGTTGGCTGCGCCGCCGCACGCCCACCTTGCGGAAGACCGAGCCGATATGGCTGCGCAGCGTGGGTTTCGAGATCGCCAGCTCGTCGCAGATCTCGCCATCGGTCAGACCGGTACTCAGCATGTCGGCCACTTCCGCCTCGCGCTTGGTCAGCCCCCATTCGCTGGCCAGCTGCACGAAGCGGCGCGCGGGCGCGGCGGATTTCAGGCGGTTGGCCCGGGTCAGCGCGTTGACGAAGCTGGGGCCGATGGCATCGACCAGAATCGCGTCGCGTTCGGAGAAGTCGGATTTGCCGCGCTTGCGCCAGATCCGCAGGTCGCCGATGTTGCGACCGCAGTCGAAGGCGAAGTAGTTCAGCCCGTAATACAGCCCCTCGCGGTCGAGGAAGTCGTTGAAGAATTCCGTTTTGCGCAGCCGGTCATGGGCCATCACCGCGCTGACCGGGGTCGCCGAATGGCGCCGTTGCAGCACCGGCGTGATCGGGTCGTTGAACTGGAAATAGGATTCGTAGAGTGCCAGGTGATCCTCGGAGGTGTTGATCGGGATGCCCTCGACGAAACAGTCCTTCTCGTAGTTCCAAACATAGGAGATGAAATAGTCGGCATCGAGCAGTTCGAGCAGCAGGCGGCCGACCCGCGTTCGGATTTCCGAATGCGAAAACTCGCCCGACAGCTCGCGCATGATGGCGAAGGTAAGATCGGCCTCGCGGTGACTCAAATGCATGATCGGCGCGTCCTGCCATGCAGGTCCCTGTCCTGAGCATTGCCAAAGTTACGCAGAACCCGCGCATTCCGCAACATTATTGAGTCTTCCCCCGGCGGCGTGTCGGAACAAGGAGACTTGCCTAAGCGGGCCCGATAAGGTTTTTTGGGAGAGGGAGGAAGAAATCCATGCAACCCCTGATGGAGCTTCTCGCCGCGCTCGACGAGGCGTACCCCACTTCCGGCGACCGGCGCTATGCGGTGGATTTGATCGGCGTTCCGGCCGGCTCGATCAATCTGGAAGGCACCGGAAAAACGGTGTGGCACAAGGTGATAAGAGAGGTCGAGGCGCGCGACATGATGAAGGCGCTGGGCGCGTTCCTGATGGTCGACGGGCGCCCCCATCTGGTGCCGCTGGTCGAGGCGCTGGACGAGGCGAACCGGGCCGGCCGCGGCCCGGCCGCCGCGCCCTCGGTGTCCCATTGGCAGGGGCCGGAAGACGAGGACAATCTCGAGAAGATCATCGGTGCTCGCAGCTCGCTGGCCCCCGTCTCCTATTTCGCCACAGGGCTGGACCGCGCCCGCTCGGTCGTGCGCATCTCCTACGGCGATGCCGGTTCGGGCACTGGCTTCGTGATCCCCGGCAACCGGCTGGTCACCAACAACCACGTGCTGCCCGATGCCGACCGTGCCCGGGGCGCTGCGGCGCAGTTCAACTATCAGAAGACGCCTGACGGGCTGGATGCCCCCATCGAGGAGATGAAGCTCGATCCGGACGGTTTTTTCCGCACCTCGAAACAGGACGACTGGACCGTGGTCGCCTTCGCGGGCGAGGTGAACGCCAAATGGGGCACGATCCCGCTTGAGGCGCACCCGGTCAAACAGGGCGATTTCGTCAACATCATCCAGCACCCCGGCGGCGGGCCCAAGCAGATCTCGATCTCGGCCAATGTGGTGGCCTATGCCGGCGAGGGACGGGTGCAGTATCTGACCGATACGCTGCCGGGCTCTTCGGGCTCGCCGGTTTTCGACCGCGACTGGAACCTCGTCGCCCTGCATCACAGCGGCGGCTGGCTGAAGGAGCCCAACGCGCGGGTGAAGAAGGCCTTTTTCCGCAACGAGGGGATCGACGTGGCGCGCATCCTGTCGGGACTGGAGTGAGGCGGGCATGTCGGCGCTGCACGCTCTCCTGAGGCAACTCGACGAAGCCTACCCCACGGCGGCGGACCGGCGTTCGGCGGTCCATCTGATCGGTTTGCCGCCCGGGGCCATCGACCTGGAAGGAATCGGCGCGACCGTCTGGCACCGGATTATCAGGGAAGTGGACGCGCGAGACAGGTCCGACGGGCTGCGCGCCATGCTGGACACGTATGACCACCCGCATATCGTGCCGCTGGTCGATGCCTGGCTGGCGTCGCTTCAGGCCGAGCCCGCGGACGCCCGAGTCACCGAGGCCGAGAACAACCGATTCAACGATGCCGACCTCCTGCCCAAACTGATCGACCGCGAAACCACGTCCTGGGAACTGAAGAAACGCGCGCAGGAGAACATGCAGGCCAGACTGGCCGGGCAGCACGGCACCGGCCCGCATTTCGGCGTCGTGGTCATCGGCAATGACGAGGACGGGATCGAGGCCTTTCCGCAGCGCTTCGCCGATTTCGACAGCGAAGAGACCTGGGAGGCGCTCGGCGACGGCTGGGGCGGCTGGGCCGCCGCACGGCACTGGCGGCGGGTGGAAATCGACGTTGTCCTGCCGAAGAAACGGTTCGATCCCGCGCATTTCGTCAGCCAGCTCGAGCACGAGATGATCCGGGAAATGGGGCAGGGGGATATCCACGAGCGCTATCCCGATTGCGCCCTGGCCGTCTTCACCAATGTCTATCTCTGCGGCCACCATTCCAGCGCCGGAACGATCACCCGGCTCTGGCTCGACCTCTGGAGCGCGCGCCTGACCGGCGAGGTCGCCATTCCGGTGATGCCGGTGCTGGGTCTGATCCACGATTTCGATGCCGAAAAGGTGGGAGCGGGCGGTTCGATCCTGTCGCGGCTCTGGCGCCGCGCGACGCAGGAGAAGGTCGAGGAATGCCCCCGCTACCGTCAGCTTCACGACGACGCACGCCGCGCCATCGACGCCCGCCCCGACGGGCCGGTCAGCGTCGAGATCGCCGATCAGCTGCACGCGCTCGAGCGTTTCGACTTCGACCAGTGGGAAAGGAAGCACAAGCTTTACACCCGCATCGCCGAGGCGAAACGCCAGAGTTTTCTCGAGCTCGGCAAGACCCTTTTCGGCGGCGAGGGAGAGGATGAAAGGCGCGTCAGGATGGCGGTCTTCGTGCGCAAGATACAATATTCCGGGCTGTTCACCGAATAGAGCCCGCATTTGAGCAACAAGGTTACCGGCATGGCAGATAACGTCAACTCACTGGATTTCTTCAGGGCCACGCGCGCCGAGCCGCTGCAACCGGAAGGCTGGCAGGACCGTCTGGCGGGCCTGGATGTCGAGGCGCGGCAGGACTGGCAGTGGGAGGCGCAGCGCTATGTGGCCGACCCTTTCGTGGTCGAGGCGGTCAATGTCGCCATCGCCCTGGGCAAGCCGCTTCTGGTGACTGGCGATCCGGGCGTCGGCAAGACGGCGCTGGCCAATGCCGTGGCCTGGCAGCTGGGCCTGGCGCGGCCGGAGAAGTTCGTCGCCAAGTCCACCTCCGAGGCGCGCGACCTGTTCTATCGTTACGACGCGCTGGCCCGCTTCTATGCGATCGAGGTCTCGCGCCATCTGCGCTCGGCCGACGGCCTGTCCTCGACCGCCGCCACAATCGAGACAGACCAGTCACGCCGCTTCATGGAGCCCGAAAACCCCCGACATTTCATCGAGTTCAGCGGGCTGGGCCGGGCCATTCTCAGCGCCCATGACCGGACCCGGGTGAGCGAGTTCCTGCTTGACGGCAACCGCGACGGGGGCAGTTACGTGCACCCGGGCGAGAGCGCCAAGTCTGTGGTGCTGATCGACGAGATCGACAAGGCCTCGTCGGATTTCTGCAACGACCTGCTGGATGAGTTCGACCGGCTGCAATTCGGCGTGCCCGAGATACGCACCGCCCTAACGCCCGAGCTTGACGGAGCCATGCGGCCGATCGTGATCATCACCTCCAACCGCGAGCGCGAATTGCCCCCGGCCTTCCTGCGCCGCTGCGTCTATGCCCATATCGAACAGCCGAAATGGTCCGACACGGGCGAACGCGCGGCACCGGATGCCTACAGGATGGAAAACATCCTGCGCCTGCGCCTGCCTGAGGCGGCGGTCTATTCCCCCTTCACGCTGTCGGTGCTTCAGCTTGTGGAGGCGATCGCCCGGCGCCAGCCCGGTAAGGTGCCCAGCACCGCCGAGATCATCGAACTGGTGCGCTATTGCGAAATGCGCGACGTCGACTGGCAGCGCCCCATCGGCGATCAGGGCGAACTGCACGATTATGCCGTGATCGTGTTGTCGAAGACCGAAACCGACAATGGCATCGCCAGGAAGGCGTTGGAGAGCGTGGCGGCGCGCGGCGAGGGCTAGGAGGCGGCGGTGGACCTGCAGGGGGGTATCTCCTCGGACGGGCTGGAGCTGCAGATGCGGCTCGATGCGCTCTTCCGGGCGCTCTCGCGGGCGGGCGTGACGGTCAGCGCCGCCGAGCAGGCCGAGGCCTTCGCCATTGCCCGGCAGAGCAGCGATGCCCCGCAGGAGGTGCTGATGCGCCGTCTGCTCGCCACCGTGCTGAAGGATCCCGAACCCAAGGCACGGCAGGTTTTCGAGACGGTGTTCCGGCGTGTCTTCGCGGCCTCGCACCTGCAGGGCGGCGACGCGCTCGCACCCGCGCCCGCGCGCCCCGCGGGCGAGCGCCGCTATGCCCCGATCAGGAGCGAAACAACGCGTCTCGACCCCGCCGGCGCACCGCCCTGGACGCTGGCGGCGGTCATTCTGGCACTTGTGTTGGGCCTTTTCGCCTATCTCGTGATCGGGGACAGCCAACCGGTCGAGGTGGAGCCGGAGACCCCGCCGAAGCAACTCGTCGAGCCCGTCGATCCCGATGAGGACTTGCTGGGCCCCGGCCCATCGACCGGTCCGGGTCCTTCGGGTGTCGACCCCACCCGCGAACTGGCGCGCATCGCGCTTGTCATTCTTGGCGCGTCGGGCCCGGAGGCCGAACTGAACCTCGCCCGGCTGGCCGAGGCCTTCGCCCCGGACCTGCCGCTCGGCCTGAGCCGGGCCCGCTTCCAGCACAAACTGGTTCAACGCAGCACCGCCGATCCGGAGCTGGTGTTCCGGGTCAACGAGCACGCCCTGCCGCGGCTGACGCTCGCGGTCTATTACCTGCTCGGCAACCGGGACCAGCCCGCGGAGGAGGATTTGCGATTTCTCCGGGATGCGGGCGAGGCGGTCCGCCTAAGGGTCAGCAATGCCGGCGCGGCCGACCGGACGGCGGAGTTTCCGGGGTTTCGTGACGCCTACCTCGAATTCCTGCTTGCCCTCGCGGAAGCGCGCCCCGACGTGCACGCCGCGCCCGGCGCCGGCGGTTTGGCGGTGGATTTTGCAACGCTGGTCGCGCAGATGTCGGACCTGCGCGAGATGATCTTTGTTTCAGAGGAACCGCCATTCAGGCTGACGGACTACGCCCTTGGCATCGTCGACCGCATCCAGGCGCTGCCGGGCGACCCCTACGCCCCCATCGCCGCGCCGCCCGTGCGGGGCATGCAGGCGCGGTGGGAGGTGTTTCTTCTGGCCGTGCTCCTGCCCGTTGCGCTGGCACTGTGGCGCATGGCGACCCTCCGGCGGCGCCTGGCCGTGTGGTTCACGGCCAATCCGCCGCCGCTGAATTTCCGGCCCAGATACGACCTCTGGGGCGGGCTCAGCCAGGCGCTGGACGAGGTCACCGGGCGCGACATGCGCCTTCGGGCCGCGCGCGAGCTGTCCCGCCCGACGCTGCGCGACACCGGCCGGCTCGACCCGGGGCGGACCATCCAGGCCACCGCGCGAAACCTCGGACGGTTCGAGCCGGTCTATCGCAAGGCACGGGTGACGCCAAGCTACCTGTTCATCATCCTGCGGCAGAGCGCGGAAGACCATCAGGCCCAGCACCTGCGCGAACTGGTGGGCAGCCTCAGCCATCTCGGCGCCTCAATCGAGATCTGGTACATGGATCACGACGGCAACGCGCTTTATCGCGAACGTCGCGGCCGTACCGACCTGCGCGGCCGTGACGAGGAACGCTTCGCCGAAAGCTACCTCGCACCGCGCATCCCGCTGCGCAACCTGCGCAAGCGCCTGCCCGACCGCCGGGCGGTGGTGCTGGGGTGGGGGGACGTGTTTTTAACCCCCGGCACCGGTGCGCCGCGCCCCTGGGTGCGCGAACTGCGGCGCTGGCCGTTCTTCGCGCTTCTTACCCCCCAGCCGGCCGCCCGCTGGGGCCGTCGCGAGGCGCTGCTGGCGCAGATCTTCGACCAGCGCCTTTACGAGGCCACGCCAGAGGGGCTGCGCGACCTGGCCGGGAATACCGGACAGATGCGCTCTGCCGAAATCCGCCCCGAGGGTCGGACCAGGCGCTATATGTGGGAGGTTACGCCGTCGCTCCTGACCTCGCCGACCCGGCCAGAGGCGGAGTTGCTGGCGCGGCTCGAAACGGAGCTGACCGAGGCTTTGGGCGAGGGCGGAATGCTGTGGCTGCGCGCGGCCACCGTCTATCCCGCGTTTCACTGGGATCTGACGATCTATCTGGGCAAGATGCTGAGCGATCCCGGCGAGGGAGGCGGCACCTTGTTCAGCGCCGAACGGTTGCGGGTGCTTTCCGCGCTGCCCTGGTTCGCCCGGGCGCGCTTTCCGCTCTGGGCGGTGCGGTGGCTGCAGGACCAGATGCGCCCTGACGAGCGGCTCGCGGTGCGCGACCTGCTTCTGGGGCGGCTGCCCGACGCGCGGCGGCAGCCCGACAGCGCGCTCAACCCGGCGGTCTTCGTGACCGAAGGTACGGGCCCCGCCGCGCATCACGTTGATCCTGGCCATGCGCGGGTGTTCCTGGAACTGCTGTCCGAGCGTCATCCGGAAGGCCGGATCATGAAGGCCAACGAAGACATCGCCCGACTGTACCGGGCTTCGCGGCGCCGTTTCTGGCAACGCGAATCCATGCTGCTGGTGGTGCTGGTCTGCTATGCGGTCACCGCGGCCTTCGTGGCGCCCTGGCCCTGGTCTACCTCGGCATTGATGGCGGGGGACTATCTGCCGCTCCTGGTGCTGGGGCTCTGCGCCCCGGTCGCCTACCTTCTGCTCGACGGCACGATCCATCACGTGCCGTTCCGGCGCCGCGGGGGGGAGGCATGAACATTCCGCCCCTCACGGTGATCCTTGCCAACCGCGACAAGCGCGTCGAAGAACTGCTTCAGCGCGTTCTGGGCGAGCACCACGATCTGCGGATCGAGGATTTCGACCTGCTGATCCTGTCGGTGCCATCCTCGGAGGGCGGCAGCGCGTATGAGGGTGCGAGGAAGACAACGCAGTCGCGGGAAGCCAAGGCCGTGGACCCCTTCCTGTCCCAGGCAGAGACGACGGGAGGTTCGCCGTCCCGCAATTCGGAAGAGGCTCTCGTTTGGCGCGCCATCGAAGACCGTCTGGAAAGCGCCACGGGGGGCGAGAGCGCCATCTTGATCACCACCGACGCCTGGGTCCGCGCGGTGCTGCAGCGCGGGGATTGGGCCCATGGCCGGAGCGCCGCTGGCCCGCTGCCATACGCACGCCTCCATCTGGGTGGCAGGAAAGGCGAGGCTGGCGCGCTGGTCTCCAACGGCCTCGGCATCGGGATTGACCCCGCGCGCTTCACCTTGCCCGCCCGGCCCGAGCCCGAGATGCTGCGGAAGGTGGTGGAGGAGGTGATCAGCAACGCCGGGCCCGTGTCCGAAGCAGAAGTATCAAGTATGACAGTGGAGGAGACGCCCGACAGCGCCAGCACGGCGCCTGAGTTTTCGTCTGCCGCCGCGACAGAGACGCCGGCGGCTGCCCGGCCGCCCGAGGCCCAACCCGAAACCGCGTGGCGGCGCGCCCGCGCGGCTGTGCGCCAGCCGCGAATCCTGCCCCTCGGCGGCGCCGCGACGGCTCTCACGGACTGGCTCGCGCGTGCCCGCCCGACTTGGCGGATCGTGCTCGAATTCGGAGCAATTGCCCTCGCTCCCACCGCCGTGGCACTTCTGGCGGCGAATGTCCTGCTCAGCGGGATGCATCACCACGCCGTGGCCGAGGTGGAAGAAGCGGAAGGCTACCTTTTGGCGGC
>JAUIBJ010000129.1 GCA_030428025.1 Alphaproteobacteria bacterium | reverse complement strand
GCCAATTTCCCTCAGGTTGCGGTGACCTCTCGACACGCCTGGCCCAATCCGTTTTAAAGGATCGACAGAAAGGGTGCACGATCAATGGTTTCGATCCTCATACTTAACGGGCCGAATCTCAACCTGCTGGGGCAACGCCAGCCAGAGATCTATGGCACCACCACCCTGAGCGACATCGAGGCCGCCTGCCGGAAAAAGGCCTCGGAGCTGGGGCTCGGGATAGACTTCCGACAGGACAATTCCGAAGGCGCCCTGATCGACATCATCCACGACGCGCGCGGTCGGCATGACGGCCTCATTCTCAATGCCGGCGCTTACACGCATAGCTCCATCGCCCTGATGGACGCGATCAGTTCGGTGGAACTGCCCACGATCGAACTGCACCTGTCGAACGTCCATGCGCGCGAGGAGTTTCGTCACGTCTCCTATATCGCCCGGGTCGCGCTTGGCGTGATCTGCGGCTTCGGACCGGCCGGTTACGACCTGGCCATCGAGGCCATGGCCCGCCATCTGGAGGCTGCCGGGTGATCCCCACGGAGGAACTCGGCACCCTTGTCGCCGCCCGCAGCGTCAACGAACTGTGGGAGTTGCACAGCGGACATATGGCCGAATACGGCTTCGACCGGCTGATCTATGGTTTCACCTATTACATGACCGAAACCTCCTTTGGTGATCCCGACGATTTCCTGCTGCTCAGCAATCACGACCCGGACTACCTGAAGGTTTATGTGGGTGACCGGCTCTATCTCAACGCGCCGATGGTCCGCTGGGCGATGGAAAACGACGGTCCGTGCTCCTGGTCGGTTCTGTCGCGCCTGGAGGCGGACGGTGCCCTGAGCGAGGACGAGCGCGAGGTTCTGGACTTCAACCGCTCGATGGGCATCGTGGCGGGCTATTCGATCTCGTTTCAAACCATGTCGTCGCGGGCCAAGGGCGCGATCGCCCTGACCGGCCGCAAGGGGCTGAGCCAGGCCGATATTGACGACATCTGGAAGCGCGACGGTCAGGACATCCTGTTGCGCAACAACCTCTTTCACCTGCGGCTGATGTCCCTGCCCCATACCGGCACCGCCCGCACCCTGACGCCGCGGCAGCGCGAGGTGCTGGAATGGGTGGGCGACGGCAAGACGGTTCAGGACATCGCCCTGCTGATGGGGCTGACCCAGCCGACGGTGGAAAAACACCTGCGGCTGGCGCGCCAGACGCTGAGGGTGGAAACCACCGCCCAGGCGCTTTTAAAGGCCGCGTTCCAGAACCAGATCTTCGCGCTGGAGCGATGACGGCCGGCAAAGACGGGAATTTACCGAATGGTAAGGATTTCCCTACTTTCCTGACGCAACGTAAGTCGGCACTGTGGGTCTTGTTCCGTGAGTGGTGGCTTTAAGCCTAGGAACACATGGGTCGCGATTTCCCTGTGATTTCAGGGGGCTCCGGCCCACCCGGCTTCGCCGGACGCCGGCTGTCGTGCCCATGTATTTGTCCGGGTGCGCAGCCGGCATTTTTCGACTGCCGACATCCCCAATGCGTGGTGGTCAGCCCGGCGCCGTCCTTCGGGCGGCGCCGGCAAAACGGGGGCGCGGCCCCTACCCCGCCAGTGACGGGAAATAATCCTCGCAGCCGCCCTCGCGATAGACATCCGCGGTGCAGCAATGCAGCCCCCCGCCGAAAGCATAGGCGTCGCGCAGCTCGACCTCGACCACCTCCAGCCCCAGCTTGTCCATCTGCTCGGCCTGATAGACCTCGGATTTCTCGACGCAGACCGTCTTGGGGTCGAGCACCAGCACGTTCATCGACAGCCAGACCGAGGAATAGCACAGCGGCGGCGGCGCGTTATGCGCGGGCTGCGCGGCATCCACGATTTCCCAGCCGTTGTCGTGGAACATCTTGCGCTGCTCATCGGGCAGTCGCCGCTGCGGATTGTTGAGGATGAGCCCCGGGCGCAGCGGCGTGAAGGTGGCGTCGATATGAATTGGGTACGGGTCTCCGGGGAAGTTGACCGCGTGCACCCGGTGGTCGGGGAAATGCCGGCGCAACCATTCGATGCCCTTGAGATTGGTGGTGAACCCGTGCTGCACCACCAGATCGCGGCCGAAGCGCAGCACGTCGGCCGCATCGAACAACGGCTCCTCCTCGGTGGTGACGAAGAATTTTTCGGCAGTCCATTTCAGCCGCTTCTCGACGCCGATCTTTTCGTTGAGATAATCGTCGTGATAATCGGCATCGGTCAACCGCGGCTTGGGCGCGGCCTCGTGCCGGAAATTCGGGTCTTCCTCCCAATAGCGCTGCATCAGCGGGCGGTAGTTGAGATATTCGAACCAGCGGCAGCGATAGGACATCGTCGCCTCGAGGATCTCGTGACCCACGGTCAGCAGCACATCACGCGGCGGCATGCAGCCAAACTGGCTGTCAGTGTGGAAATCGGGCGTGGTGACGGGCAAAGAATGGTCGATCGGGTCGGGCCGGTCGACGCGGATCCCGCGCGCTTCCAGCTGACCCGCGAACCGGTCCAGCAACTCGTTCGCGCGGTCGATCGTTTCCTGCGGGCGGCGGCCCCACTGGCCGCGCATGTCGCTGTCTTCGGGCACCTTCGCGTCAAGCGCGGGCTCCTCGGGCGGGATGTGGCAATCGTCGGCCCGGCCGACGATCACATGTTTCAGCGGGTCCCATTCATTCCAGCTGTTGACCACGGTCCTTTGTGACATCTTTTCCCTCACTCCACATGAAAAGGGCGCCATAAGGCGCCCTGATCTTTTTATTTTTCCGGATCATCCCCCGGCCGCCGTCTTGGCGACCTCGGCGGCGAAATCCTCTTCCTTCTTCTCGATTCCCTCACCGACCTCGAGGCGGACGTAGCCTGCGATCTCGGCGCCGGCTTCTTCGGCGGCCTTGGCCACGGTCAGGTCGGGATTGATCACGAAGGACTGGCCCAGAAGGGTCACTTCCGCCATGAATTTCTTCATCCGGCCTTCGATCATCTTCTCGATCACCTGCTCCGGCTTGCCGGATTCACGGGCGATCTCGATCTGGATCTGGCGCTCCTTCTCGACCACTGCCGGGTCGAGCGAAGCCTCGTCCAGCGCGGACGGGTTGGTGGCGGCGATATGCATTGCCACCTGACGGCCGAAAGTCTCGTCGCCTGCGTTCAGTGCGACCAGCACACCGATCTTGCCCATGCCATCGGCGGCGGCGTTATGGATGTAGGACACGACGGTCTTGCCCTCGACGGCGGCCATGCGGCGCAGCGACATGTTCTCGCCGATGGTGGCGACCTTGTCGGTAATCGTGTCTGCCACGCTCTTGCCGCCCAGATCGGCCTCTTTCAGCGCGTCCACATCGGACACGCCAAGCGCGGCCCCGGCGATGTCCGACACCATCTTCTGAAATTCGGCATTCTTGGCGACGAAGTCGGTTTCCGAGTTGACCTCGACCGCCACGCCGCGGCCGCCGTCCACCTTGACGGCGACAAGGCCCTCAGCCGCGGTGCGGCCCGATTTCTTGGCGGCCTTGGCCAATCCCTTGGTGCGCAGCCAGTCCACAGCCGCCTCCATGTCGCCATCCGTTTCGGTCAGCGCCTTCTTCGCATCCATCATGCCTGCGCCGGTCGAGTCGCGCAGTTCCTTCACCATTGCAGCTGTGATCGCCATCTTGGCTCTCCTCAAGTCCTTGAAGTCCGGGCGGGGGCTTACCCCGCCGCCCATGTCAGTTTCGTGAATGCCGGGTCAGCTCTCGGCCTTTTCCTCGGCCTCTTCCTTCACTTCCTCGGCCGATTCGAGGTCATAGGGCGCGTCCTTGGCGATGGCGTCGTCATGGGCGGTCTCTTCGCTCACTTGGCCGGTTTCCACGCCGCCCGAAGGTGCCGCGGCCTCTTCGACCGGTGCCTGTTCCATTGCGCCGATATCGACGCCGGCGGCGCCCATCTGCGCCGACATGCCGTCAAGCGCGGCGCGCGAGACCAGATCGCAGTAAAGCGAGATGGCGCGTGACGCGTCGTCGTTGCCGGGGATGATATAGTCGATCCCGTCGGGCGAGCAGTTGGTGTCGACCACGGCCACGACCGGAATGTTCAGCTTGTTGGCCTCGGCCACGGCCAGCGCCTCTTTCTTGACGTCGATGACGAAAAGCATGTCGGGCAGACCGCCCATCTCGCGGATCCCGCCAAGGCTGGCCTGAAGCTTGGCCTGCTCGCGCTCAATGCCCAGACGCTCTTTCTTGGTCAGGCCTTCGGCGCCGGCGCCCATCATCTCGTCGATCTGGGTAAGCCGCTGAATAGATTGTGAAACAGTCTGCCAGTTGGTCAGCGTGCCACCCAGCCAGCGGTGGTTCATGTAGTATTGCGCGCATTTCTCGGCAGCCTCGGCCACTGGCCCGCTGGCCTGCCGCTTGGTGCCCACGAAAAGCAGCCGGCCACCCTTGGCAACGGTTTCGCGGATGGCGTTCAGGGCCGCGTCGAGCATCGGCACGGTCTGGGTCAGATCAACGATGTGGATACCGTTGCGCGCACCATAGATGAACTCGCCCATGCGGGGGTTCCAACGCTGCGTCTGGTGGCCGAAGTGAACGCCAGCTTCCAGAAGCTGACGCATGGAGAACTCGGGAAGAGCCATGTCTTTTTTCCTTTCCGGTTTACGCCTCGGCAAGGGAAGAGAGGCGGCGCCTCAACCGGTGGACAGCCGGGGATGTCTCCCCCGGACGGCCCGCCCTTGCCTGCGGATTGAATGGCGCGCGTATATAGGCCGCCGACGGGTATTGCAAGCCCCGAGTCGCGTGCCTTTCGCTGCACCGATCGACTATCAGATATGCAAGAGCCTGCCGATGCCCTGCCCGCCGGAACGCAGCACCGCGTCTTGATCCCGGCGGGCGCGCGGATGCTCGATATCCTCGCGGAGGCCGACCGGTATCCGGTGACGCGCGGCCGAACATCCCGGGCGGTCTCAGCGTGCGCAACCGGGCAGCGGCGAGGGCAAGGCATGGGCCAGTCCGGGCAGCGCCGCCTCAAACGTGTCGTTCAGTAGCTCCGTGCCGACAGGGGCGAAATACCACCCGGCCGCATCCCAGAAAACAAGCCATTGGCCGCAAGCCGGCCCGTCCTCCTCCGCCAGCACGGTTTCCGAAACCAGCACCCAGCTGCGCCCTCCCGCCGCCTGCCCCGCCGTTTCGGGGAATTTCAGTCTCACGCCGGCGATGTCGAACGGGTCGGGCCTGTTCGGGTCGATCAGCAGATCGCGAAACGCCGCCGGTGTCATCGCCAGACGGCGGGCATGGGCCGTCAGCAGAGACGGGTGGATGTGTTCCAGCCGCTCGCGGCGTCTGTCCCGCCGCCATTCGTCACGAACCAGCCAATCCAGCCGCATTCCGTTGAGACCGCCCGCGCCGGGTTCTGCCGTGAGATTGAAGAAGGCCGAGACCACCTCCGCTTGCCGGGCTTGCGCACCGTCCGCGGCCGGTCGCGGGTCGGGCAGGCTGGCCATGAACGCGACCAGAACGCCTCCCGTCAGAAGTGGATATCGCCATTTGCGCAGGAATTGTCGCATCGCCATGGGCCGCCGCCGGAAATCGCCGTTTCGTCACCCTGTATCCCCCAGCCGTCGCCGCGCCTCAAGACCCGCCGAACGGTCTTGCACCCGCCCCCGCGACGCGCAACAAGGGCGCCATGACGGAGATCCTCTGCATCGGCTCGGTCCTGTGGGACATGATCGGGCGGGCCCCCGGCCCCATGGCCCCCGGCGCCGATCTGCCCGGCCGGATCGTCCGGCAACCGGGCGGCGTGGCGCTCAACATCGCGGTGACGCTGCTGCGCTTCGGGCTGCGCCCGCAACTCCTCAGCGCGGTGGGCCGCGACGCGCCGGGCGACGAGCTGCTGGCGCGCTGCGCGAAGATGGGACTGGGGGTGGATCACGTCTACCGCTCGCCCGACATGGCGACCGACCGGTACATGGCCATCGAGGGGGCTGGCGGGCTGGTGGCCGCGATCGCCGATGCCCATACGCTCGAAGCCGCGGGCGGCCGGATCCTCGCACCCCTTTCCGATGGCCGGCTGGGCGATGCCGCCTCGCCCTACCCCGGCCCCATCGCGCTCGACGGCAATCTGACGCAGGACGTCATGGAGGATATCGCCCGCAGCCCGGCCTTCGCCGCTGCCGATCTGCGCATCGCGCCGGCTTCGCCCGGCAAGGCCGAGCGACTGCTGCCTTTCCTCACGCGGGGGCGCGGCACGCTCTATGTCAATCTCGAAGAGGCCGGGCTGCTCTGCCGCGCGCGGTTCGCCACGGCCGCCGAAGCCGCCGCCGCCCTGCTCGCCCGCGGGGTAGAGCGGGTGCTGGTCACCGACGGGGCGGGCCCGGCAGCTGACGGGCGGGCGGGCGACATCCTCACCGGACGTCCGCCGGAGGTAGCGGTCGCCCGTGTGACCGGCGCGGGCGACAGTTTCATGGCCGCTCACATCGCCGCCGAACTGGCCGGCGCGGACCGCAGTGCCGCGCTTATCCGCGCGCTCGATGCCGCAGCCGCCCATGTCTCCGGAGAAACCGCCCTATGACCCTTCTCGCCCTCTCGCCGGAAGTGGCCGCCGCCCGCGCGGAAGGCGCCCCGCTGGTGGCACTGGAAAGCACGATCATTACCCACGGCATGCCCTGGCCCGACAATCTGGAGACCGCCTGGAAGGCCGAGGAGGCCGTGCGCGAGGCGGGCGCGGTGCCGGCCACCGTGGCGGTGCTTGACGGGCGGCTGCACGTGGGGCTGAGCGAGGGAGAACTGGAGCGGCTCGCCCGGGCCGGGCCCGGCGAGGTGGCCAAGCTCAGCCGCGCCGATCTGGCGGTCTGTCTCGCGCGCGGACAGACCGGCGCCACAACCGTCGCCGCCACCATGATCGCCGCCCGCACCGCCGGCATTTCCACGTTTGCCACCGGCGGTATCGGCGGGGTGCATCGCGGCGCCGAGCACAGTTTCGACATTTCCGCCGACCTGCAGGAACTGGCTCAGACTCCGGTGACGGTGGTCTGTGCCGGGGCCAAGGCCATTCTCGACCTGCCCAAGACGCTGGAGGTGCTGGAAACGCTGGGGGTGCCGGTCATCGCGTTCCGCCAGGACGCGCTGCCGGCCTTCTGGTCCGCCGCCTCCCCCCTGCCCGCCCCGCTCAGGATGGAGAGCGCGGCAGAGATCGCCGCCGCGCATCTTGCCCGCGCCGCCCTCGGCCTGCCCGGCGGACAGCTTGTCGCCAACCCGGTGCCGCGCGAGGCGGAAATCCCGCATACGGAAATCGAGCCGCTCATCGCCCGGGCCACGCAAGAGGCCGCCGAGAATGGCATCGCCGGCAAGGCGGTCACCCCCTTCCTGCTGTCGCGCATCCAGGACATGACCGCCGGGCGGTCGCTCGCGGCGAATGTCGCGCTGATGCTCAACAATGCGGCACTGGCCGGCGCCATCGCCGTGGAAATCGCCACCCGCGCGACGACAGCGCCCGGAACGGAATAGCCATTGTCGGTCTGTGACGAAGCGCTTAGATAGTCTTGTCCCATCCGCGACAGATCCCGCCCATGAACACGCCCTTCGACGAAGACCCGCATCCGCACAAGCGCCCCGGCCTCTTTGCCGGGCTGCGCGCCAGCTTTCTGACGGGCATTGTCGTGATCCTGCCGGTGGCTCTGACGATCTGGCTGATCTGGACGCTGATCGGCTGGGTGGACAGTTTCGTCCTGCCGCTGATCCCGCATAACTTCCGGCCCGAAACATACATCGGCATCAACCTGCGCGGCGTCGGCGTGATCATCTTCCTGCTGTTCACCATCATCGTCGGCTGGGTGGCCAAGGGGCTCATAGGCAAGTCGCTGATAGGGTTCGCCGAATCCCTTGTCGACCGGATGCCGGTGGTCCGCTCGATCTATTCCGGCGTGAAACAGATCGCCGAGACGGTCTTCGCCCAGAGCGAGCGCAGCTTCGAAAAGGCCTGCCTGATCCAGTATCCGCGCAAGGGCATCTGGGCCATCGGCTTCATCTCGACCACAGCCAAGGGCGAGGTAAGCCAGAAGGCCGAAACGGGCGGCGAGCTTTTGTCGATCTTCGTTCCGACCACCCCCAACCCCACCAGCGGCTTTCTGCTGTTCTTCCCCCGCG
>JAUIBJ010000128.1 GCA_030428025.1 Alphaproteobacteria bacterium | reverse complement strand
CAATATCCGCGAAGATCCGATAATTGCCCTCGGCGCGCAGGTCGTCCAGCGCCCCGGCAAAGAAAGTCTCGTAGTCCATGTTCCTCCCCGGAGGCAATCTGCCCCGCCCGTCCGTCTCAGAACGCCACGGCCTCCTCGACGATTTCGCGCAGCATGTCCTTAACCGCATCCATCGGCCCTTCCGGGTAGTCCCGATGCCCGACAGTCACCTCACCCTCCCGCGCATAGACGAAAATGTTGTAGGGGCAATGCACGACGTTCATGGGGTCCGCTTCCATCACCTGCCGCGACAACGTGGCGGAACAGAAGAGATAGACATCGGCCGCTTCGAATATCTCGACGTCGCTGCCGACATCTTCGGCAGTGCGCGCCAGCATTTCACCCACGTGGCTCACGTGGTCGACGACGAACCCCCGGTTGACGATCGCTGTCTCGACCGCAAAGGCGGCATCCTCGAAGCTGCCGTCATAGCTGTAGGTGATTGCCTCCTCTGCATGAACCGGAAGAGCGGCAAGGGACAGGATGAGCGCGAGCCTGTGCATGGGTGATCCTCTCTCGATGCCCGACGGCCGTCCGCAGGGCGGTTCCAGTTACCTTACCCGCCCAAGCTGGCGAGATAGGCGTTGATCGCTGCGATGTCGCCCTCGGACTTGAGGCCCTGAAAAGACATCTTCGTCCGTTTGATAAAACTCTTGGGGTTGGCAAGAAACTCGCCGATCGTCTCTTCGTTCCAGACGAGTCCGTCGGCCCCCGCTTGTTCCATGCTCTTCGAGTATCTGAAGCCGTCCACCGCCCCGGCGGTGCGGCCCATGATGCCGTTCAGATGCGGGCCGGTGCGGTTCTTCGCCCCTTCGCCGACCTGGTGGCAGGCGGCGCATTTCTTGAACACCTTCTCACCTGCCGCGACCAGTTCGGGATCGTGCACGGGGGCTTCCGGCGTCGGCTTGGCCTCGGCGGCTGCGGCGGCCGCTGCGGCTTCGTCCGCGTCGGTTCCGTCGTCGGGCGTGACGTCGAGCACCATGGCGCGCATGGTAATCTCCACGCTTTCCTTGCAGTCCGTCATGCAGGGTTCACCGGTGAACAGCGGCACCTCCGTTTCGTCCCGGTCATCGACGATGAACCCGTCCGCGTTCGGCATTTCCACGTCAAGGAAGGTGTCGTTGCTCAGCACGAAATCGTCGTCCACCAGATCGTTGGAGTAGAGAATATAGGCGACCATCGCATAAACTTCGTCCGGCTCGAGCGTCTGCGCCGCGCCAAACGGCATCGAACGATGCACGTAATCCCACGTGGTCGACAGATAGGGCCAATAGCTGCCCACCGTCTTTAACGGATCCTTGTCCGCGAGCGTCCCTTCGCCGCCCGCGAGTTCCGGCCAGTTGTCGATCCCTTCGGCGAATTCCCCGTGGCAGGCGGCACAGCGTTCCGAGAACAGCTCTTCGCCCGTCATCACGTCGCCGCTGCCTTCGGGCAGCCCCTCGCCGTCCGGGCTGACGTCGAGATCCCAGGCCGCGACCTCCTCGGGTGTCGCCGGACGGCCGAGCCCGAAATCGCCCGCCAGCGCGGACCCGGCCATTCCCGCGATCAGGGCCGCCAGCGCGATCCGGTCAAGACACTTCGACATTTTCCGCCTCTCCGTTCGGCTGTACCCACCAGGTCTGGATGCAGTTGTTGTGGTAGATCGAGTTCTCGCCCCGGATCTCGCGAAGCTGCTGCTTGGTTGGCTGGACATAACCCGTTTCGTCCATCGCACGGGCCTGCAGCAGCATTTCTCCGCCATCCCAGTCGGTATCGAGATAGAACCGCGTCAACGCCTTCGTCTCGCCGGGTTTCGCGAGCCGGGCGGTCTCCCAGCTCTTGCCGCCGTCCTTGGATACATCGACGCGGGTGATGGCGCCGCGCCCGGACCATGCCAGCCCGGTAATGACCAGCGGGCCCGGTCCGTGGGTGATCGGCGACTGGGGACTGGGCGACGTGATGATCGATTTCGCGTCCATGACCCAGGTCCACTTCCGGCTGGTGCCGTCGGCCAGCGTGTCGGTGTATTTCGAGGTTTCCTCGCGGCTTTCCACCGGACCCTGCCGCACCTCGATCCGGCGCAGCCACTTTACCCACATGTTTCCTTCCCAGCCCGGCACCACGAGCCGCACCGGGTAGCCATGCTCCATCCGCAACGCTTCGCCATTGGCCTTGAACGCCACCAGGACGTCGTCGAGCGCCTTTTCCATCGGGATCGACCGCCCGTTCGACGACGCGTCATGGCCTTCCACGTATATCCAGGTCGCAGAGGTGTCGTAACCGGCCTCTTCCAGAAGCGTCCGCAGGGACACACCCGAATACTCCATGTTATGGATCATGCCGTGGGTGAATTGCGCGCCATTCAGCTGCGCCCCCGCCCATTCCATGCCGGTATTCGCCGCGCATTCGAGGAAGTAGACCCGGTTCTCGCGCGGGAAGCGTTCGAGATCGGCATAGGTGAAGACCAGCGGCGTCTCCACCATGCCGTTGATCATCAGCCGATAATCCTCCTTGCGCATCTCGATGGCGCCGGAATGGTGCCGCTCAAAGGCGCAGCCTTGCGGGGTGATGGTTCCGTCCAGCGCATGGATCGGCGTGAAGTTGATCGAACTGATCGTGTCGGCGGTGAGCCATGGCACGTTGCGCCGGATCACATCCGCCTCGTACTCGATCGGCAGGCCGTAGGGTGTCGCATCGACCCCGTCCCCGAGACCCGAGGCCCAGGGCTGCACCTCGGTGATAAGGGGATCGCCTTCGGCGCGGGCGGCTCCTCCGCCCATCGCCAGGCCTGCTCCTGCAGCGAGGCCGCCTTTCAGGAGACCCCTGCGTGTGGTGTTGTCGGACATCCGGTTCTCCTTCGGCTCGTGTCGTCCCTCGCCACTCGGGGCATCACGGACGGACATAGGCATATCCCTGTTCCTGAGGCTCGATCAGGCGGACGACACCCGACGGTACCGCCATCGCCAAGATCCGCATGATCTCCTCCGTCACGCGCATTACGTGCCGACGACCGAGACCGTCTGGTTGGGCGCGATCTCGACGGTACCAAGGTTGCGGATATGCTGTTCCACCACATCCCAGATCGGCGGGCCTTCGGTGCCTTCGTTCACGCTGGCCCAACCCGCGACCGCGTAGGTTTTCGACGGGTCGATCCGTTCGCCGGTCTTCAGCAGCGTCATTTCGGTAATCCGCTCGCCCTGAGGCTTCGATATGTCGATCCGGTAGCCCATGCCGCCCACGCGAACCATATCACCGCCCTGCTGGTAATAGGGATCGGGGTTGAACAGGTTGTCCGCCACGTCTTCCAGTACGATGTGCAACATCTCGCCGGTCATGTCCGTGCGGTAGGCCGCCGGATAGCTCATGGCGGTCGCGTTGAACACGTCCTCGCGCCGGATCTCGGCACCGGGCACGAGCGACGCCCCCCAGCGGAAGCCGGGCGAAAGCGCGATATCCGCCTCGCGGACCTCGAGAAGCGCATCGCAGATCAGGTCGTCCCATGTGCCGTTGAAGTTGCCACGGCGGTAAAGAAGGCTGTCGGTGTGTCCGAGGACCTCTGAAAGCTCCGCCTCATAGGGTGCGCGTTCAGCGTCGATCAGCGCGGCCATCTCAGGATCCGGCGCAATTACGTCCGAGAAGATCGGGATCAGCTTATGCTTCACCTCTTTCAGCTCCCCGTCGCGCACGTCGAGATCGAGACGCGACAGGAACTTCCCGTGGCTCCCGCTGGCGATCAGATGGGTCTTGCCCACCAGAAGCGGTTCGGGAAGCGCATCATGGGTGTGGCCCGTGAGGATGATATCGATCCCCTCGACATCGGCCGCGAGCTTCCGATCCACGTCAAAGCCGTTATGGCTCAGGAGCACGACCAGTTCGGCACCCGCGTCCCGCACCTCCGAGACCACCTCGGCCATACGCTCCTGCCGCACCCCGAAGCTCAGGTTCGGGAACATCCAGCCGGGGTTCGCGATGGGCATGTAGGGAAAGGCCTGCCCGATCACCGCAATCTGCACGCCGCCCCGCTCGAACATCTTGTAGGGCTCATAGGCCGGCTCGTTCCATTCCGAGTCAAAGATGTTCGCGCCGAGGAACGGGAAATTCAGTTCGTTGTCGACGATCTCGGTCACCCGGTCGATGCCGAGCGTGAATTCCCAGTGGCTCGTCATCGCGTCAACACCAAGAAGGTTCATGGCGTTCACCATGTCCTGCCCGTTCGTGCGCAGCGCGGTCAGCGACCCCTGCCAGGTGTCGCCGCCATCGAGCAGGAGCGCGTCAGGCCGGTCAGCGCGGATGGCGTTCACCACCGTCGCGATCCGGTCGAGCCCGCCCATCTTTCCGTAGCCCTGTGCGAGCGAGGTGAAATCCTCGTAGGTCAGCGCATATTGCGCGGGCGAACCGTCGGCGATGCCATAGAGCTTCAGAAAATCCCGCCCGGTAACATGGGGGGGCTGACCGGCCGCGGCACCGACGCCCAGATTGATCTCGGGTTCGCGGAACCAGACCGGCTTTAGCTGGGCATGGATGTCGGTGACGTGCATCAGCGTCACGTTGCCCGTGGTTTCAAAGCCCAGGAGGTCGTCCTGGCTCAGCGCCTGTTGTGCGGCGAGCCGGGACCAAGAGCCGAGGCCGCCTGCACCGTAAATCGCCGAGGTGGCCATCGCCACCTGCAGGAAATCACGACGTGAAATCATCTTTGCCTCTCACAACACATTTACCCATTCGATTTTATGAATGGATTTGGGCAGACAACGCCCGCGCCGGTCTCCCGCCGCGGGCGTTGGTTCTTACTGGCGGACCCCGGGCCCCTCGATGGACAAGCCGTTGCCGCGCGTGGCGACGTAGAGCTCGAGCGCCCGGAACTCGTCCGATCCTTCCGCGAAGGTCTCGGCACGGGTATCCCGGATGCATCCCTTGAAGCGATTGTGCTTAGAGATCAGCTTGGCCTGTTTCAGCCGGTAGACCGGAAAGTCGTTGGTCTGGCCCTGGCTCAGGTGGTCCGCGCGGATCATCAGGCCAAAACTGTCCTCGTGGCAGTTCGCGCAGGACAGTTCGAGCTGGCCATAGCGGGTATAGTACATTTCCTTGCCCTGCTCCCAGAAGCTGCGGGCAGGCCCGTCGAAGGACACGTTGACCGGCAGGCCGCGCGACTGAGAAACGATCAGCGCCGCCATGGTCTGCATCGGTTCACCGGACCATTTCCAAGGCTCGGCGCCCATCCGCTCGGTCCGGCAGGTGTTGATGAGATCCTCGATCGTGTGCAGCTTGCCATCCTCGCCGACCTTCGGCAGCGTGGCGGCAAGGCCCGTGAACGTCTCGACATCGTCATGACACGAGGCGCAACTCTTGGCCTCGGTGCCGTCGGGCATGCCGTATGCGTCGACGGCCTTGTCCACCAGCACCATCGCCGGGTTATCGAAATCGTCCATTTCGAGCGCCTGCGTTTCGTCGGTGCGGAACCGCCAGCCCGAATAGATCGTGTCGAGATTCTCGACATGTTCGGGCGCCGGGGCCTCGGTCACGATCTCGATTTCGCCGTTTATTACCAGTTCGTCGTCGTCAGGATCGGCCATGGCCCATCCCGAGGAAATTGCAGCGGCTGCCGCCGCGCAGAACAGGGTCGATTTCCTCATTGCGTCCTCCCTCGCTCCCTCCCCGGGCGATGTTCTCAGCTGACCTCGATGGCCTTGTTTTCCGTGTAAACGTCGCCGTCGTCATCGTGCCAGGTAAAGGTGAACTCCCCGCTTTCCGGCACCTTGGCGTCGAACTCGAAATACGGGTTCGTCGAAATGGCCGGGGCCAGAACCACGTCGATGACGTTCTCGCCGTTGAAATCCACCACGAAGCGATTGATGATCGACCGCGGGATCACGTTACCCTCTTTGTCCTTGCGCTGCCCCGACTCCATCGGGTGGCTGATCAGCGTCTTGATGGTGACGGTCTCACCCGCCGACGCCGTTTTCGGCACCTTCACGCGGGGCTTCACACCTTCTGCCATGATCTATGCTCTCCTGTGCTTAGCCGCCGCAGCCGCCGATGGTGACCTTTACGGTCTTCGAGGCCTGAGCAAAGCTGCCATCGGCCATCTTGGCGATGGCCACAACATCCTGGGTTCCCGAGAGCCGCACACGGGTCGAGGCCGACTGGCTGCCCGCCAGCGGACCGAAACGGAAAGTGGCGATGCCGGGCAACGGGTTGCCGGTGGCGTAAACGCGGATCTCGACCGCACCGGGCGCATCGACAGCGATCGGCACCGTGTTCCCGTTCTCGGCGATCTCCGGTGCGGTTACGGTCACACCGCTGTCCGAGGGCGTGGCTCCGCCCGTGAAGTCGTCGATGCCGCCGACCTCTTCCACCGCGGCGAGCGCCGGCAGCGGAAGCACCAGCGTCATCCCCGTCGCCACCCCAAGCGCCAGCGTCTGGCGTCTTGTCAGTTCCATGCAGGATCCTCCTTTCGGACTCGGGCCGAGCCCATCAGTCTTTCAGTGTTACGAGATAGGCGACCACGTCCTCGACTTCCTGTGCGGACAGCAGCGGGGCGATGGCCGCAGGGTCGATCGTCTTGCCAGTGTATGCGTCGCCGGGACGGATGAAACCGGTGATTCTATAAAAGGACGGCATCATCGACTCGGGGAACATCATCTTGGCGTTCGCCACGATCCCGCGAAGCTCCGCCTCGGTCCAGCGCTCCCCCGCCCCGTCGAGCAGCGGGCCTATCTCACCATGGAAATCCAGGTCGGACAGCGCCGTCACCGAATGGCAGGCAATGCAGTTGCCCGCGCCCTTGTCCATCAACACCTTGCCGTTCTCGGGATCTCCCGGCTGGCCCGACAGCGATTGCGCCACCGCACCATCCTCGAAAACCACGTCACCCGGTGCTATCTCCTCCGCAGTTGCCGCCGCTCCGACAAGGAACGTGGCCGCGAGAAAAATCGAAAGCCGCATGGCTCCTCCCCTCGATCTTCTTCGTCCACCCAGCCTATGTGCGAACTTCGATTCACACAACAACAAATTCGATTTCGTGAATTCTAATTGCTGTCCTGCCCCGCCGCGACCCGCGCGTTGTGCTTGCGGGCATGGTAGGTCTGGAACGGTTCGTCGGTTTCGTATCCCTTCTCAAGTACCCAGGTCAGCAGGTCCCGCGTGGTGCTGGCGCCGAAGGCCCCGGGAACCTGCGCCACGGCGATTTTGTTGCCCGGCGCGGGTTCCGTCACCTCTTCGGGAAAGAACACGAGCGTCGGCGTGAACAGAAGCCCCCATTTCCGGGCAAGCTGCTTCTCGGACAGCACCTCGCCATCGAAATCCGTGACGTCGACGTCCCCGAACATGTTGAGTTGCACGACAAAGAAGTCGTCCCGCAACATCGCGTCAATCACCGGTACAGGATAAACCTTCTCGTGCATCTCGCTGCAGTAGATGCAGCCTCGCTGTTCGACCATCACCAACAGCCGCTTGCCCTCGGCAGTGGCCTCGGCAAGGTCTTCATTCAGGTCCTTGAACGTGTCGTGCATCCAGTCTGCCTTGTGCAGACCGTCGTCGCCCATCTCGGCCGCACCTGCGGCGAACGGAAGGGCAAGAAGCGCCGTCAACGCGCAAACCGCCAGTCTCATTCCGATCCTCCCTCGATCGCTCCCTATCATCTCAGCACGCCGATATCCGGCGCGATCTCCAGCATCCATTCGGCGACGTAGCTGATGCTGCCGGTCCCGATCAGCAGCGCAAAAACGATCAGCAGAACACCGATTACCTTCTCGATCACCGGCAGATAGCGGCGGATGCGCTGCATCCAGCCCATGAATGGCCCGATAAAGGCCGCCGCCACGATAAAGGGCAGCGTCATCCCCAGCCCGTAGACGAACAGCAGCATCGCGCCACGTCCCGCCGTTTCGGTCCCCGCCGCGGTGAACAGGATCGCCGCCAGCACCGGCCCCACGCAAGGCGTCCAACCAAAGGCGAAGGCGAGACCGATCACATAGGCGCCGACAATCCCCAGATTGCTCGTATCGCCCGCCTGCGTCTGAAGCTGGCGATACAGGATCCCGATCTTCAGAACCCCGAGGAAATGCAGCCCCATGAGGAAAATGACCGCAGCCGCCACC
>JAUIBJ010000127.1 GCA_030428025.1 Alphaproteobacteria bacterium | reverse complement strand
CATGAAGACCTGCCCCAACACCTGCGCCACAAGCACCTTGCGGCCGCGTGCGTCGGAAAACACCCGGTGGCCGCGCCCCGGCGCGCCCTTGGCATAGTTGAGCGGGCGGACGATTCTCGGTTCGCTTTCGATGAACTGCAGCATGTCCTTCTGGTCGAAGGCATGGTCGCCCAGCGTGACGCAATCGGCGCCGGCCTCGAGCAGAAGCTTCGCGTGATCGCCCGACAGTCCCATGCCGCCGGTGGCGTTTTCGCCGTTCACCACCACGAAATCCAGCCGCCACTCGGCCCGAAGCCGCGGCAGCGTCTCGGTCACGGCCTGGCGCCCGGCCCGGCCCATCACGTCACCCAGATACAAAATCCTCATTGGACGGTGTTAGGGCCGGGCGGCAGCGAGGGCAAGAGGCGTGAACTTGTCCGCATCAAGAAACGAGGTCGGGACGGTATCATACGTGGACCGGCAGGTGATTACCGCTGCCGAATTCAGCGAGACGCCCCGGAAAGTTTGCTGTACCGTCTGAAGCTGTTCCGTGTTTCCAAGAGCGGGGGATAGTGATGGAGATACATGGATGAGCACGAAGAGCGAGAGAGAAGCGATCGAGGCCGTGGTGGCGGACTACCTTGAGGGAATGATCTACGGTCAACGAGACCGGCTGGAACGGGCCATGCACCCTCAATGCATGCAGGCGGGTCACTTCAACGGGATTTACGAGTTCTTCGACAGAGAAACTTTCATTCGTTCGATCGAGGCCGAAACAGCGTTACCGCCCGGGACCTCGTATCGTTCGGAAATTCTATCTAGCGACATGACCGGCGATGTCGCTGTCGTGAAGGTGGAGGACGATTGTTTCGGCACCACCTTCACCGACTACCTCACACTCATCAAGCATGACAACCAGTGGCAGATCGTGATGAAGGCCTTCTTCGACCACGCAAATGCGTGACTTGAACTCTGCCTGACCAGAGCGCGCTCGAAGGTCTGTATCGGCCTCAAAGCGGCCAGAACACCAGGATGGCCGGGATCGAGACTGCGATCACGAGCACCTCCAGAGGCAGACCCATGCGCCAGTAGTCGCCGAACTTGTAGCCGCCGGGCCCGAGGATCAGCGTGTTGTTCTTGTGTCCGATCGGCGTGAGATAGGCCGAGGAGGCGGCCACCGCCACCGCCATCAGGAACGGGTCGGCGGAGACGCCCAGCGTGTCGGCCATCTGGATGCCCACCGGTGCGGCGACGATGGTGGTAGCGGTGTTGTTGAGCACGTCCGAGAGGCTCATCGTCACGACCATCAGGATGGTCAGGATCGCCCAGGCCGGCAGCCCCTCGGTCAGCCCAACCAGCGCGCCGGCGATGAGCTGGGTGCCGCCCACGTCCTCCAGCGCCGCGCCGAGCGGGATCATCGAGCCCAGAAGGACCACCACAGGCCATTCGATATGGGTGTAGAGCTCGTTCAGGGGCACAATCCGGGTCAGCACGAAGGCCATCACCACCAGCCCCAGGGCGATCGGCAGATAGAGCAGACCCACCGAGGCCGCGGCGACGGCCGCGCCGAAAATCCCGATGGCGAGCCAGGTCTTTTCGTCCTGCGTCACCGCAAGGCCCCGGTCGGCCAGCGGCAGCGCGCCCAGCCATTCGGTCACGTCATGCCCGGTTTCCTTTGGCACAAGAAGCAGCAGGATGTCGCCCGGCCGGATCGTGGTGTTGCGCACCTGGCTGGTGATCTTGCGCCCCCGGCGGGAGATGCCCATCAGCACCGAATGCTGGCGCCAGTGCAGGCCGATATTCTGCGCCGTCCGGCCCGCGAGGCGCGAGTTCTGCGGAACCACCACTTCGACCAGATCGAGCCCCTCGCCCTCGGCCTTGAGGCGCTCCTCGCGGTCCTTGTCGGAAAAGGCGAGGGACAGCGCCGCCCGGAACTCGTCGAGCGCGTCGGGCTTGGCCTCCAGCACCAGCGCGTCGCCGGCCTGCAGCACCGTGTTGATGGCCCGGCCATAGCGGCGGTTGCCGTCGCGGATGAGGCCGAGGATGGCCACATCGGCCTTTCCCGCCGCGTCTTCGAGTTCGATCAGCCGCTTGCCGATATGGTCGGAGTCTTCGGGGATGGTCAGTTCGGCGATGTAGTCGGCGATCTCGGACGGTTCCAGCACCGCATCCTCGCGCTGCGGAATGAGGCGCCAGCCGACCAGCGCAACGAAAACCAGCCCGGCCAGCGCCGCGGTCGCGCCCACGGGGGCGAAGTCGAACATCTGGAACGGCGCGCCGAGCGAGTCCTCGCGGATCGAGGCGATGATGATGTTGGGCGGCGTGCCGATCAGCGTGGCCATGCCGCCAAGGATGGTGGCGAAGGACAGCGGCATCAGGCTCAGCCCCGCCGCCCGCTTGGCCTTGCGCGCGGTCTGGATGTCGACCGGCATCAGCAGGGCGAGGGCTGCCACGTTGTTCATGAAGGCCGAGAGCACACCGCCCACCCCGCCCATGATGGCGATGTGGCTGCCGAGCGAGCGCGAACTGTCCACCAGCGTGCGGGTGATCAGATAGACCGCGCCCGAGCGCACCAGCCCGGCCGAGACCACCAGCACCAGCGCGACGATGATCGTGGCCGGGTGGCCGAAGCCGGAAAAGGCGGCATCGGTGGGCACGACCCCAAGAACGACCCCCAGAAGAAGCGCCGAAAACGCCACGATGTCGTAGCGGTAGCGCCCCCAGAGCAGCAGCCCGAAGACCCCGCCGAAGAGGGCGAAGAGGATGATCTGGTCGGTGGTCACGCGGGCACGTCTCCTGTCTGCCGCGAGACAATCCCATCCAGGCGGGAAACGCAACCGGCTTGCGGGGGGGCGCCGGGCTGTCATATAGACGGCAGCGAGCAACGATATCTGACGGAGATCACCATGGCCGGCCATTCCAAATGGGCAAACATCCAGCATCGCAAGGGGCGTCAGGACGCCGTGCGGGCCAAGCTTTTCTCCAAGCTGTCCAAGGAGATTACCGTGGCCGCCAAGATGGGCGACCCGGACCCCGAGAAGAACCCGCGCTTGCGGCTGGTGGTGAAGCAGGCGAAATCCCAGTCGATGCCGAATGACAATATCGAACGGGCGATCAAGAAGGCGATTGGTGGCGAGGGCGAGGATTACGAGGAAATCCGTTACGAGGGCTATGGGCCGGGTGGCGTGGCGGTGATCGTCGAGGCGATGACCGACAACCGCAACCGCACTGCCAGCAACGTGCGGTCGACCTTCACCAAGAACGGCGGCAATCTGGGCGAGACCGGCTCTGTCGCCTTCATGTTCGAGCGCAAGGGCGAGGTGAGCTATCCGGCGGATGTGGGCGATGCCGACACGGTGATGATGGCCGCCATCGAGGCGGGGGCAGAGGATGTGGAATCGGGCGAGGACGGCCACATCATCTGGTGCGCCGATACCGATCTGGGCGAAGTATCGACTGCGCTGGAGGCGGAACTGGGCGAGTCGGAGTCGACCAAGCTGGTGTGGAAACCCACCACCACCACCGAGCTGGACCTTGAGGCCATGCAGAAGCTGATGAAGCTGATCGAGGCGCTGGAGGACGACGACGACGTGCAGAACGTGACCACCAATTTCGAAGCCTCCGACGAGGTGATGGCACAGCTCGCGGCGGAGTGAGAAGGGGCCATTGGCCGGTTAAGAACGGTGCCTTAACGGGCGCCGTTTTTTTGTGGCTCGAGTCGGGGAAACGGCGCGTCGGCATCGCGTCGGTATCGCGTCGGTATCGCAACGGTGGCGGGCGTGCCGGGCTTCGGCCCGGCACCCGTGCGATGGAATATCCCGTCTCGCCCGGATAGAAACAAAGGGGCGCGCGCCCTAGCGGAGACACAGGAGAAGGACCATGCAGGCAGCGATTGCCGGATTCGCGCTGGGGTTTTCGCTGATCCTGGCGATCGGGGCGCAGAATGCCTTTGTGCTGCGGCAGGGGCTCAGGCGGGCGCATGTCCTGCCCGTCTGTCTGGCCTGTGCGCTCAGCGATGCGGTGCTGATCGCGGCCGGCGTGGCCGGGTTCGGCGCGCTGGCCGAGGCGGTGCCGGGGCTGGAGGTCGCGATGCGCTGGGGCGGGGCGGCGTTTCTGTTCTGGTACGGGGCGCGCAGCTTTCTGGCCGCCTGGCGGGGCGGCGAGGTGCTGGAGGCGGGCGCGGGGGCGGGGAGCCTGCGCGCGGCGCTGCTCACCTGTCTGGCGCTCACGTGGCTCAACCCGCATGTCTATCTGGATACCGTTGTGCTGCTGGGATCGGTTTCGGCGCAGTACGAGCGGAAGCTGGCCTTTGCGCTGGGGGGCATGGCGGCGAGTTTCACCTTCTTCTTCGCGCTGGGCTATGGCGCCCGGCTTCTGGCGCCGCTCTTTCGCCGGCCGGCAAGCTGGCGGGTGCTGGATGCCGGGGTGGGCGTGGTGATGTGGGCGATCGCGCTGTCGCTGGCGGTGGGCTGACGGGCGGGGAGCGTCGCACAGAATCTGTGCGCATTTGACGTATTCCCCTGCCGCATCGGCGCACTATGTGCATGTGCGAAGGGGAATTCGCCATGCACATTCACCACGAACAGTTCGGCGCCAAGGGCCGTTACCGGACCGGTCCCGACGGCGGGCCCGGGGCGGAGATGACCTATTCCCGCGCCTCGGATCGCCTCGTGATCATCGACAACACGAGCGTGCCGGATGCCTGTCGCGGCCAGGGAGTGGGTGCGGCGCTGGTGGCGCATGCCGTCGCTGCGGCGCGCAGGGGCGGCTGGAAGATCCTGCCGCTTTGTCCCTTCGCGGCGGCGCAGTTTCGCCGCCACCCCGAATGGCAGGATGTTCTGAACGGATAAGGAGTTAGAAAATGAGCTGGAACCCGACGCTTGACCCGCAATGCCCCGAGGCCGGCGGGCTGGATGCCATCGAGACGCTGATCGTGCCGCGTGCCCGCGATCTGGGCGGCTTCGAGGTGCGCCGCGCCTTGCCCGCGCCCAAACGGCAGATGGTGGGCCCGTTCATATTTTTCGACCAGATGGGCCCGGCGGAGTTTCTGACCGGTCAGGGGATCGACGTGCGCCCGCATCCGCATATCGGGCTGGGCACGGTGACCTATCTTTACGAGGGCGAGTTCGAGCATCGCGACAGCCTCGGCACCCACCAGATGATCTATCCGGGCGAGGTGAACTGGATGGTGGCGGGGCACGGCGTGACCCATTCCGAGCGCACCAGCGCCGCGACCCGGGCGGGCGAGAGCCGGCTTTTCGGTATCCAGACATGGGTGGCGCTGCCCGAGGCGGAGGAGGACCGCGGGCCAGGTTTCGAGCATCACGGGGCGGAGGCGCTGCCGCTGCTGGAGGCGGAGGGCAAACGGCTGCGGCTGATCATGGGGCGCGGCTGGGGCGAGAGGGCGCCGGTGGGCACGTTTAGCGACATGTTCTATGCCGACGCGGTGCTGGCGCCGGGCGCGATGCTTCCCCTGCCGGACGATCACGAGGACCGGGGCGTCTATGTCACGCAAGGGGCGATCGAGGTTGCGGGGGAGCAGTTCGAGGCGGGACGGATGATGGTGTTCCGGCCTGGCGACGCGATCACGCTTCGCGCGGGGCCGGAAGGGGCGCGGGTGATGGCGCTGGGCGGCGAGACCCTGAACGGGCCGAGGCATATCTGGTGGAATTTCGTGGCCTCTTCGCGCGAGAGGATCGAGGCGGCCAAGGAGGCCTGGGCCAGGGGTGACTGGGCGCACGGCCGGTTCCAGCTGCCGCCGGGCGACGACTCGGAGTTCATTCCGCTGCCGGACTAGCCGGCGGCCCCGGGCGCTTGCAGGCACGGCTCAGTCGGGGTGGATGTCGCGCGGACAGCGGGACTGGAAATAGATGTGCAGCCAGTCGAAATCGTGCTCGACGCCCTGTGGCAGAAGCCATTTTTCCTGCAGCTTGTAGGCTTCCCATTCCGGGGCGCCCGTGCAGGGCCAGTCGCGGTTGCGAAGCTGGATGTCATGGACGAGTTCGTGCAGCAGCACCGAGCGGTCGAAGACCGCGTCGGCATCCCAGGGCAGGACCAGATAGATCCGCCGCGCCGTCACGTCATAGGCGGCGCGCAGGGTTTCGTCGATCAGCACCTCACGCCCTTCATAGGCGATGATCTCGCCGGTGTGGCAATACTGGATTGCGGGGGGCTCGGCCAGCGTGGCGGCGATGTCATAGTCCGTCTCGGCGCCGATCCAGCGGATGAGGCGCTCGACCAGTTCGGGCGACGGGCCGGGCGGCGCGCAGTCGCCGGCGGTCTGGGCCGTGGCGGAGGCGGGAGCAAATAGCAGACAGAAGAAAAGGAGGCGTGCAAGCATGTCCTAATTCTGAGGGCCTGTGCGCCCCCTGTCAAAGGGCGAAGCCCGCGCCGGCGCTGTCGCCTTTGCGCGGCCGTCTGCCGGAGGATGCGCGATGGAGCCCCTCGACATTTCCGTGCCGGGTGCGGTTAATGCAGGCCATGCGTGCCGAGTCTCCCCAATTGCCCATCCCTCAAAGCCCGGTTCTGGGCGTCTTCTGGATGGTGGTGACGGGGGTTCTCTTCGTGGGGGTCACCGCCACGGTCAAGCTGCTGGGCACCCGCATTCCGGCGGTGGAATCGGCCTTTCTGCGCTACGTGATCGGCCTTGTTTTCGTGTTGCCGATGCTGGGGCGGCTGGGGCATTTCCGGCTCGACCGGAAGACCTGGATGCTGTTCGGGTTTCGCGGGCTGGCGCATGCGGTGGGTGTCTGCCTGTGGTTCTTCGCGATGGTGCGCATCCCCATCGCGGACGTGACCGCGATGAATTACCTCTCGCCCGTCTATGTGACCCTCGGTGCGGCGCTGTTTCTGGGCGAGCATCTGGCGATGCGGCGCATTCTGGCGGTGGTGGCGGCGCTCTTGGGCGCGCTGATCATCCTGCGGCCCGGCTTTCGCGAGGTGGGGGCGGGGCATCTGGCGATGGTCTTCGCGGCGATCGTTTTCGGTGCCTCCTATCTTCTGGCCAAGCTTCTGGCCGAGCGATGCGGGCCGGCGGTGGTGGTGACCATGCTGTCGGTCACGGTCGCCATCGGGCTGGCGCCGCTGGCGGCGCTGCACTGGGTCACGCCGACATGGTACGAACTGGGCATTCTGACGGCGGTGGCGGCGCTGGCCACGGGCGGGCATTACACGATGACGCTGGCCTTCCGCGCCGCGCCGCTGGCGGTGACCCAGCCGGTCACCTTCCTGCAACTGGTCTGGGCGGTGGCGCTGGGCGTCTTGGCCTTCGGCGAACCCGTCGACCCCTGGGTCATCCTGGGCGGCACGGTGATCGTGGCGGCCGTCAGTTTCATCAGCTGGCGCGAGGCTGTGCTCAAACGTCGGGCATTGACGCCGCCGGTTCCCGCCACGAAACTGTGACGCAAGGGAAGGGGCCCGATGCCGTGCGGCCCGAAAAACGAGGGGACGGGATGAAACGGACAATCGCTTGGGCGGCGGCGCTTGCGCTCTTGCCGGGGCTGGCGCAGGCCGGGCTGGAAATCTGCAACGGCACCGGGGAACGGCAATCGGTCTCGATCGGCTACAAATCGGGCGAGGACTGGGTCTCGGAAGGCTGGTGGAACATCGCGCCAGGGGAATGCGCCGAACCGGTGACCGGGGCGCTGACCAACCGCTATTACTATTACCGCGCCACCTCGGCGGGGCAGGAGTTTGCCGGCGACGGCTATACCTTCTGCACCCAGTCCGACGCCTATACCATCGTCGGCGATGCCGATTGCGAGGCGCGCGGCTATCAGTCCGCGGATTTCGCCGTCATCGATACCGGCGAGACGGCGAAAAGCCATTCGCACCGGATCGAGGCCGCAGCACCCGCAGGCAAGCAGAGCGCGGTCAAGGGCAAGTCGGGCAGCAGCGCGGCCGACACGGCCCGCGTGTTGCGCAGCGGTCTGGCGCAGGGCCAGCATGGCGAGCCCTACAGCGACCGGCTGATCTTTCAGGGCTGCGACTTCTTCGACGGGTTCGAGGCCTGCACCTTCGTGGGCAATGGCTGGAAGTTCTATGCTGGCTATGACGACCCGACGCCGCGCGCCTTTCTGGCACAGTTCGAGACACTGCCGCTCAACTCGCTGGTGGCGGTGACTGGCGATCTTTTCGCCTA